>NZ_JAJCXF010000010.1:0-82726 GCF_020567405.1 Enterobacter sp. TCD1-1
TGCCGCTTCGTTTTCGCTGCGGCGCGGGGTGTGCATATTACGCTTTCCCGCTTCAGAGTCAAGCGTTTATTTTCGCTTTTCTCTGCTGACCCGGCGGCGTGCGTGCCGTTGTTCCGTGTCAGTGGAGGCGCATTATAGGGAGTTATTCTGAAGTGACAAGCACAAAATACAAAAAACTTTTCGTTCGCTCACTTTTCAAACTTAACGCTTATTTATGTCGCGAATCGCCCGTTAAATGTGCGATTTCTCGCGCAAAACTAGCTACCTGCGACCAGTCGGTATAGACCACTTCTTTACGCGTGTCGGTTTCGCCCCCCGTCATCTTCATAATAAGACGGATCATAAAGCGGTCATACCAGCGGTAGCGAGGGTAGCGCAGCGCGCCGGCAAAGACGGCGCACAGTTCTGGCTGCCACGGCGAGTTGAGTAAAAACTTGCGCGTGTAGCTGTTGGTCTGCGGCGTGCGCTTCTCGGGTTTACGCGCGACCAGATTGACCGAGTAGAACGCGCCGGGCAACGTATTAAGCTTCGCCGTATGCTTTTTCACAAAGCGATCCAGCGCCGGATGGAAATGCCCGTAACGAATAGATGCACCAATCACCACGCGATCGTACTCCTGCCAGGTAATCTGATCCGCACGGTTCAGGTTTACCACATCCGAGTAAATCCCCAGCTCTTTGAGTTCAGATGCCAGATAGGCGGCAATCTCACGCGTTTGCCCGTCTCGCGTAGAGAAAAGAATCAGTGTTTTCATCAACGGCTCCTTACTCGCGCCAGAATGTAGGGGTGAACAGCACCAGCAGCGTAAAGACCTCAAGACGACCAAACAGCATATTGGCGATGAGGATCCATTTCGCGACAGGGTTCATACTGGCAAAGTTATCCGCCACCACGCCCAGGCCAGGCCCGAGGTTATTCAATGTTGCGACGACGGACGCAAAGGCGGAGAAATCATCCACTCCCGTCGCGATAATCGCCAGCATACTGACGATAAAGACCAGCGCATACGCCGAGAAGAATCCCCACACCGCTTCGAGGATACGTTCCGGCAGCGCGCGGTTCCCCAGCTTGATGCTGTAGACCGCGTTCGGGTGGACCAGACGCTTCAGCTCACGGTTGCCCTGCTTAAACAGCAGCAGAATACGGATCACCTTCAGACCACCGCCCGTCGACCCCGCACAGCCGCCGATAAACGCGGAACAGAGCAGAAGCACCGGCAGGAACAGCGGCCAACGGGCGATGCTGTCCGTGGTAAACCCGGCGGTCGTCGCCATCGACACCACCTGGAAGAAGGCCTGGTTAAGCGTGGTCAACGCGGAGTTATAGACATCATGGAACCAGAGCACCAGAGTACAGATGATCACCAGCGTCAGCTGGACGCCAATAAACATGCGGAACTCAGGGTCACGCCAGTACACCTTCAGGCTGCGCCCGCTCAGTAAAGAGAAGTGCAGACCGTAGTTACAGCCTGAAATCAGCAGGAAAATGGCAATGATAGTGTTAATCGTTGGGCTGTCGAAGTAGCCCACGCTGGCATCGTGGGTAGAGAACCCGCCAATCGCAATCGTCGCAAAACTGTGCCCGATAGCATCAAACGCGGGCATCCCGGCAAACCATAGCGCCAGCGCACAGGCGACAGTCAGCAAGACATAAATCAGCCACAGGGTTTTCGCCGTCTCGGCAATACGCGGCCGCATCTTATTGTCTTTCAGCGGCCCGGGCATTTCCGCGCGATAAAGCTGCATCCCCCCGACGCCCAGTATTGGCAGGATAGCCACCGCCAGGACGATGATCCCCATACCGCCGAACCACTGCAGCATCTGACGATAAAAGAGAATCGCATGCGGCAGCGAATCCAGTCCTACCAGCGTCGTCGCCCCGGTCGTCGTTAAGCCGGAGAAGGATTCAAAGAAGGCATCCGTGATGCTCAGGTTAGGCTGTTCAGAGAAGATAAAGGGCAGCGAACCGACGCTCCCCAGCACCGTCCAGAACAGGACCACAATCAGAAAGCCTTCGCGAGATTTCAGTTCACCTTTCTGACGACGGTTCGGCCACCACAGCAGGGAGCCGATCGCCAGCGCGACAAAGAAGGTCTGGGTAAATGCCCGCCCCGCGCCGTCTCGGTAGATAAGCGCCACCAGTCCAGGGAGAATCATCGTCCCGGAAAAGAGTATGACCAGCAGTCCAACGATTCGGGTTATGGCACGAAAATGCATCTCTGCCGCTTCCTTTGGTATTCAAAAGTGAGGTGGGGATTATTCTTCAATCGGCAGCAATTGCAACGAACCACGACTAAAATCAGCGAGTTTTGCTGAAAAAGCAGCCAGTTCCGCCTGAGGAAGCGCCACGCGTAATTGCACCATTGCCTGATATTCACTGTGTGCGATGACACCGTTAAACTGCCGCAGCAGCGCTTCAATACCCGATAGCTGGGCGTAATCGCATAATAAAGTATATTCGGTAAGCGGCGTTTTGCGGGTAGTGACCAGCATATTAAGCGCCTGCTGCACGCCCCCGCCATAGGCTTTAACCAGCCCACCGGTGCCTAACAAAATGCCGCCGTAGTAGCGCACCACCACGGCGGTTATTTCGCCCACGCCGCTGCCCATTAGCTGGGAGAGCATGGGTTTACCGGCCGTGCCCGCCGGTTCACCGTCATCGGAAAACCCCAGCTGCTGCGAATCGTCCGGCGGCCCTGCAACCCACGCCACGCAGTGGTGACGGGCGTCAGGATGCTCAGCCCGGACGGACTCGACAAACGCTTTTGCCGCCTCTACGCCGTCGGTATGCGCCAGCAGCGTAATAAAGCGACTTTTCTTGATTTCCTCAACAAAGGTGACCGGTTCAGCCGGTATTAGCCAGCTTTCCATCAGGCCAGCTTCAGGTCTCGCGTCATATTCTCGATACCGTTTTCGTGAATCACCACGTTATCTTCGATACGAATACCGCCAAACGGCTTCAGCGCGTCAATTTTTTCCCAGTTGAAGTGCTTGCTGAACTGGCCATCACGCCACGGCGCCAGCAGGGATTCGATAAAGTAGATCCCCGGTTCAATCGTCAGCACCATGCGCGGTTCCAGAATGCGGGTGCAGCGCAGGTAAGGATATTTAGACGGTGCCGCCAGGTGTGTACCGGTATCATCCTGCATAAAGCCCGCAACGTCGTGCACCTGCAGGCCCAGCGGGTGACCAATGCCGTGCGGCATGAAGGGCCCGGTCAGATCGTTCTCGACCATCGCCTCTTCGCTCATGTCTTTCACAATCTGGTGCTTACGCAGCAGTTTGGCGATGCGCTGATGGAACTGGATGTGGTAATCCACATAGCTGGTGCCCGCCTTCATGGTGGCAATCAGCGCCAGCTGTTCATCGTTCACGTCTTTGATCAGCTGCGCGAACTCGGTGTCCGCATTCGCCGCCCAGGTGCGGGTCAGGTCGGCCGCGTAGCCGTTGTACTCTGCCCCTGCGTCCAGCAGGAAGCTGCGCATTTCCGACGGAACCTGGTGATCCAGTTTGGTGTAGTGCAGGACGGACGCGTGCTCGTTGAGCGCGACAATGTTGCTGTACGGCACGTCGGTATCGCGATGACCGGTGGCGGTCAGGTACGCCTGGTTGATATCGAACTCGCTCATGCCGGACTGGAAGGCTTCATGCGCCGCACGGTGACCGTTCACCGCGGTCTTTTGCGCTTCACGCATGCAGTAAAGTTCGTAGTCGGTTTTGTACGCGCGGTAATAGTGGAGGTAATCCAGCACCCCTTTCGGGTTGAGTTTGTCTGCCGCAATATCCAGGCCCAATGCACGCTCCGGAACAGGGCCAATATAGGCGATGTTGCCACGTGCGGCAGGCAGCTGGCCGCCAATACCGTCCGCTTTTGGCAGCGCAATGACCTCAATCTCTTCCGTCCAGAAAGAGGTCGGCAGCGGCTCAACGTTGTGCCAGTAATCGACCGGCAGGTAGAACCACAGTTTCGGCTTGTTCACGCCATCCACCAGCAGCCAGCAGTTGGGCACCTGCGTCACCGGCACCCACGCCTTAAACTGTGGGTTCACCTTGAACGGATAAGCGTGGTCATCCAGAAAGGTATTCATCAGCTCGCCGGAGTGGATCAGCAGCGCATCCAGCTTAAAGCGGGCCAGTACATCGCGGGTACGTTCCTGTAGGGTAACGATATGATTTTTATAAAGCGAAGCCAGTGAGTCCATCATTATTCCTTTCGTTTTTTGACCTCAAGTCATCGCATCTTAGCACACCTCACTCCGCCTGCGTGATTTCCACCGACCGTGATCAATGCAGCAATTTCTTAATGAGTAATTTGCATTTTATTAACATAAATCCCACACTCCGATTCATCTGGTATGACCAGATCCAATTGCTGGATTCAGGAGACTGACATGCTCTACAAAGGCGACACCCTGTACCTCAACTGGCTGGAAGATGGCATTGCCGAACTGGTGTTCGATGCCCCCGGCTCAGTGAACAAGCTTGATACCGCGACGGTGGCCAGTCTTGGCCAGGCGCTGGATGTTCTTGAAAAACAACCTGAATTAAAAGGGCTGCTACTGCGTTCGAACAAAGCGGCCTTTATCGTCGGTGCCGATATCACCGAGTTCCTTTCGCTGTTCCTGGTCCCGGAAGAACAGCTGAGCCAGTGGCTGCACTTTGCCAACAGCGTCTTTAATCGTCTGGAAGATCTGCCTGTCCCGACTATTTCCGCCGTTAACGGCTATGCGCTGGGCGGTGGCTGCGAGTGCGTGCTTGCGACCGACTATCGCCTGGCGACGCCGGACCTGCGCATCGGCCTGCCGGAAACCAAGCTGGGCATTATGCCGGGCTTTGGCGGCTCCGTTCGTATGCCGCGCATGCTCGGTGCCGACAGCGCGCTGGAGATCATTGCCGCGGGTAAAGATGTCGGCGCAGAACAGGCGCAGAAAATTGGCCTGGTCGACGGCGTTGTAAAACCTGAGAAGCTTGTTGAAGGCGCACTCGCCATTCTGCGTCAGGCCATTAACGGCGATCTGGACTGGAAGGCCAAACGCCAGCCGAAGCTGGAGCCGTTAAAACTCAGCAAGATTGAAGCCACCATGAGCTTCACCATCGCCAAAGGCATGGTGATGCAGACGGCGGGTAAACACTACCCGGCGCCAATCACGGCGGTGAAAACCATCGAAGCGGCTGCCCGTCTCGGACGCGATGAAGCGCTGAAGCTCGAAAATCAGAGCTTTGTCCCGCTGGCGCACACCAATGAGGCTCGTGCGCTGGTCGGTATCTTCCTGAACGATCAGTTTGTGAAAGGCAAAGCCAAACAGCTGACCAAAAACGTTGAGACGCCAAAACATGCGGCGGTACTCGGCGCGGGCATTATGGGTGGCGGCATCGCTTACCAGTCAGCCTGGAAAGGCGTGCCGGTGGTGATGAAAGACATCAACGAAAAATCCCTGACGCTGGGCATGACCGAAGCGGCCAAGCTGCTGAATAAACAGCTTGAGCGCGGGAAAATTGACGGACTGAAGCTTGCAGGCGTGATTTCCACCATTCAGCCCGTGCTGGAATACAGCGGTTTTGATCGTGTCGACGTGGTGGTCGAAGCCGTCGTCGAGAACCCGAAGGTTAAAAAAGCGGTGCTGGCGGAAACGGAAGACAAGGTTCGCCCGGATACCGTGCTGGCCTCTAACACCTCCACCATTCCAATCAGCGAACTGGCGAGCGTGCTGAAGCGTCCGGAAAACTTCTGCGGGATGCACTTCTTCAACCCGGTACACCGTATGCCGCTAGTCGAAGTGATCCGTGGGGAAAAAACCTCTGACGACACCATCGCTAAAGTGGTGGCCTGGGCCAGCAAGATGGGCAAAACGCCGATCGTCGTTAACGATTGTCCGGGCTTTTTCGTCAACCGCGTGCTGTTCCCTTATTTCGCCGGTTTTAGCCAGCTGCTGCGCGACGGCGCGGACTTCCGCAAAATCGACAAAGTGATGGAAAAACAGTTCGGCTGGCCGATGGGACCGGCGTATCTGCTGGACGTTGTGGGCATTGATACCGCCCACCACGCCCAGGCGGTAATGGCGGCAGGCTTCCCGCAGCGCATGCAGAAACACTATCGCGACGCGATTGACGCGCTGTTCGACGCTAACCGCTTCGGTCAGAAAAACGGTCTGGGCTTCTGGCGCTATAAAGAAGACAGCAAGGGCAAACCGAAGAAAGAAGAAGACGCGGCGGTGGATAGCCTGCTGGCCGATGTCAGTCAGCCGAAACGCGACTTCACCGACGATGAGATCATCGCCCGCATGATGATTCCAATGATCAACGAAGTGGTGCGTTGCCTCGAAGAAGGCATTATCGCCAGCCCGGCGGAAGCGGATATGGCGCTGGTATACGGCCTGGGCTTCCCTCCGTTCCACGGCGGCGCGTTCCGCTGGCTGGACACACTCGGCAGCGCCCGCTATCTCGATATGGCTCAGCAGTATCAGCACCTCGGCCCGCTGTATGAAGTGCCGGAAGGGCTGCGTAACAAAGCGCGCCATAACGAACCCTACTATCCCGCAGTTGAGCCAGCCCGTCCGGTTGGCGAGCTGAAAACGGCTTAAGGAGTCACAATGGAAAAGGTTGTCATTGTTGATGCGATTCGCACCCCGATGGGCCGTTCAAAAGGCGGCGCGTTCCGTAACGTGCGTGCGGAAGACCTCTCCGCGCACCTGATGCGTAGCCTGCTGGCGCGTAACCCGGCGCTGGATCCGGCTGCGCTCGACGATATCTACTGGGGCTGCGTGCAGCAGACCCTGGAGCAGGGCTTCAACATTGCCCGCAACGCGTCGCTGCTGGCGGAGATCCCGCATTCGGTTCCGGCCGTCACCGTTAACCGCCTGTGCGGTTCATCAATGCAGGCGCTGCACGACGCGGCCCGCATGATCATGACCGGCGATGCTCAGGCTTGCCTGGTCGGTGGCGTCGAGCATATGGGTCACGTCCCGATGAGTCACGGGGTCGATTTCCACCCGGGGATGAGCCGCAACGTGGCGAAAGCTGCGGGGATGATGGGTCTGACCGCCGAGATGCTCTCCCGCCTGCACGGCATCAGCCGCGAAATGCAGGATGCCTTTGCCGCGCGTTCTCACGCTCGCGCATGGGCCGCCACGCAATCTGGTGCCTTTAAGAACGAGATCATCCCTACCGGCGGCCACGATGCAGACGGCGTTCTGAAGCAGTTCAGCTACGACGAAGTCATCCGCCCGGAAACCACCGTCGAAGCGCTATCCACGCTGCGTCCGGCGTTTGACCCCGTCACCGGTACGGTCACGGCAGGGACCTCGTCGGCGTTGTCCGACGGCGCCGCCGCGATGCTGGTAATGAGCGAAAGCCGCGCCCGCGAGCTGGGATTAACGCCTCGCGCTCGGGTACGCTCGATGGCGGTCGTGGGCTGCGATCCGTCGATCATGGGCTACGGCCCGGTTCCGGCTTCAAAGCTGGCGCTGAAAAAAGCGGGCTTAACCGCCAGCGACATCGATCTCTTTGAGATGAACGAAGCGTTTGCCGCGCAGATCCTGCCGTGCATTAAAGATCTGGGGCTGCTGGAGCAGATCGACGAGAAGATTAACCTCAACGGCGGCGCGATCGCCCTCGGTCACCCGCTGGGCTGCTCCGGGGCGCGTATCAGCACGACGCTGATCAACCTGATGGAACGCAAAGATGCCCAGTTTGGTCTGGCAACGATGTGTATCGGGCTGGGTCAGGGTATCGCGACGGTGTTTGAGAGAGTGTAAGGCTATAACGTAGGCCCGATAAGCATCGCGCCATCGGGCTTTTGCCGGGAGGCGCTGCGCTTTCCCGGCCTACGAGAGGTACCTCGCCGCCAGTCGTGTCACTGGCGAAGAGAAACAGTTTAGTTGCCGTTCTTCCCGCCTGTCAGGGGCGGGTTTTTTATTTAAATGAAGGCAAACGCATCGCCAAACAGGCGGTCTTCACGCGCATCACGTTCGTTACAGAACAGATCGCGGGCGATTTTCGCCATCTCGAAACGCCCAGCAATGTAGATATCATGCCCCGCCAGCGTACCGTGATCCTGCAGCACTGCCGTCAGCACCGTCCCGCTACGCCCGCGCCAGCCCTCTTCCGGCTGCTCAACCACCGGCTCAATGCGCAGGTTAGGATGGGTGACGCTCAGCGCTTCCAGTTCAGACAGGTCATACAGGTGTTTCTCTTCACGGCCACCCCAGTAGATCGTGATATCACGGTCGGGATTACGCGCCAGGGCGGTCAACAGAATGGAGCGCACGTAGGAGAAGCCTGTACCACCGGCAATCAGGATCAGCGGACGGTCTTCGTCATCGCGCAGCCACGCATCACCGTGCGGAATATCCACTACGATCTCGCGCTCTTTCAGAATGCGGTCCATGACGGCCATCGCATACAGGTTAAGCTCTGACGCACCGATATGAAGCTCAATAAATTCCTGCTCCGCTGGCGTGGAGGCCATGGAGAAAGGACGCTTATCACGCTCATCCATCACGACCATCAGATACTGACCCGCGCGGAAAGAGAATGGCGCTTCTGGCACTAAACGGACGCGATATACGGTGTCGGTGATGGCATCTACCGAGGTCACTTTACAGCTTAAGGTTGTCATTCGCTCTCTCTGTCGGGAAGTCTATAGGGCTTAACGGTCAGCTCAGGGTTTACCGTTATTCATTATGGCCAGCTCGTCCCAGATCGCGTCAATGCGCGCGGTCACAGCAGGATCTTTTTTGATCGGGCGCCCCCATTCACGGTCGGTTTCGCCAGGCCATTTATTTGTGGCATCCAGTCCCATCTTTGAGCCAAGACCGGAAACCGGCGAGGCAAAATCCAGATAATCAATCGGCGTGTTTTCGACTAACACCGTATCGCGCGCCGGGTCCATTCGCGTGGTAATGGCCCAGATTACGTCATTCCAGTCGCGGGCGTTAACGTCATCATCGCAGACAATAACAAATTTGGTATACATAAACTGGCGCAGGAAAGACCACACGCCCATCATCACGCGTTTAGCATGGCCTGGATACTGCTTCTTCATCGTGACCACCGCCATGCGATATGAGCATCCTTCAGGCGGCAGATAAAAATCAACAATTTCCGGGAACTGCTTTTGCAGGATCGGCACAAACACTTCATTCAGCGCCACGCCCAGTACCGCCGGTTCATCCGGTGGACGCCCGGTATACGTGGAGTGATAAATCGCATCTTCACGCTGCGTAATGTGCGTCACGGTAAACACCGGGAAGTTATCCACTTCGTTGTAATAGCCGGTGTGGTCGCCGTAAGGGCCTTCTGGCGCCATTTCCCCCTGCTCAATGTAACCTTCCAGCACAATTTCTGCACTGGCCGGGACTTCAAGATCGTTAGAGATACACTTCACGACTTCGGTTTTCGTCCCGCGCAGCAGGCCAGCAAAGGCATACTCCGAGAGCGTATCCGGTACGGGCGTGACGGCCCCGAGAATGGTGGCCGGATCGGCGCCCAGCGCAACGGACACCGGGAAACGTTCACCTGGATGCGCAGCACACCACTCCTGGAAATCCAGCGCGCCGCCGCGATGCGACAGCCAGCGCATAATAAGCTTATTCTTGCCAATCAACTGCTGGCGGTAAATACCGAGATTCTGGCGTTCTTTGTGCGGGCCGCGCGTGACGGTCAGTCCCCAGGTGATCAGCGGCGCGGCATCTTCCGGCCAACACTGCATGATAGGGATTTTAGTCAAATCAACTGCATCGCCTTCCAGCACCTTCTGCTGGCACGGCGCGCCGCGCAGGCGTTTAGTGGGCATGTTCAGCACCTGCTTAAACTGCGGCAGCTTGTCGAAGAGATCGCGGAAGCCTTTCGGCGGCTCCGGCTCTTTCAGGAAGGCCAGCAGCTTACCGACTTCGCGCAGGGCTGTGACGTCTTCCTGCCCCATCCCCAGTGCGACGCGACGCGGTGTACCAAACAGGTTGCACAGCACCGGCATGGCGTACCCTTTCGGATTTTCAAACAGTAACGCGGGGCCACCGGCACGCAGGGTGCGGTCAGCAATTTCTGTCATCTCCAGATAAGGATCAACAGGAAGTGTAATACGTTTGAGTTCACCCTGCTTTTCCAGCAGCGTCAGGAAGTCGCGGAGATCGTGGTATTTCATGCAGTTAATCATGGCCTCTCTGTAAGCGCTTCATTATACGGCGTAAGCCTGCTTGATGCTGTAATTTTGTTAAATTAGCGTGAAGTTATGCGTTCTGTCCCATTTTCGCCCATTATAATCAACTTAGCGATCCCGCCAGGGTTTTGATATGCTTGCGCCCCGAACTAAGGGAAAGAGTGATTATGCAGGCCTGGTATTTACTGTATTGCAAACGCGGGCAACTTCAGCGCGCGCAGGAACATCTTGAACGTCAGTCTGTCAATTGCCTGACGCCCGTGATCACGCTTGAAAAGATGCAGCGCGGGAAGCGCACAACCGTGAGCGAGCCGTTGTTCCCGAACTACCTGTTCGTGGAGTTCGACCCGGAGGTGATCCACACCACCACCATCAGCGCCACGCGCGGCGTCAGCCATTTTGTTCGCTTTGGCGCTCACCCTGCGACGGTTCCCTCATCGGTGATCCACCAGCTGTCGATTTATCAGCAGCCCGAAGGCCTTACCGACCCGGAAACGCCCTACACGGGCGATAGCGTCGTGATTACTGAAGGGGCTTTCGAAGGCCTGCAGGCGATTTTTGCCGAGCCGGACGGGGAAGCGCGCTCCATGCTGTTGCTTAATCTGCTGAACAAGCAGGTGCTGCAGAGCGTTAAAAACACAGACTTCCGTAAACTTTAAACGTTTATCCCGAACAGCTTACGCACGTTGTCATCCGTCTGTGCGGAAAGCCAGTGCGGATCGTCTCCGCGCCACGTCGCGACGCGCTCAACAATGTGCCCCAGATAAGCGGGCTCATTGCGTCGCGATGCCGGTTTGGGTTTCATATCGCGCGGCAGCAGATAAGGCGCATCCGTTTCAAGGAGCAACCGGTCAGCCGGGATCGCTGGCAACAGTTCCCGAAGCTCAAGCCCGCGGCGCTCATCGCAAACCCAGCCGGTAATCCCCAGATAAAGCCCGCGATCCAGGCACTCCAGCGCCTCCTGCCGTGAGCCGGTAAAACAGTGCAGCACTGCGCCCGGCAGTTTCTCAAGCCACGGATCCAGCAGAGTCAGGAAACGCTCATGCGCGTCGCGACAGTGCATAAATACGGGCATTTCAAGCTCTGCCGCCAGCGCAAGCTGGGCAGTGAACGCCTTTTCCTGCTCTTCTGGCGTGGAAAAGTTACGGTTGAAATCGAGGCCGCATTCGCCAATCGCCACCACTTCCGGTGTCTTCGCCAGCCTGCGCAGGGTTTCACCGCTTTCCGGGGTCCACTGGCTGCTGTCATGTGGGTGTACGCCCGCGGTAGACCAACAGCGTTCGTAGCGTTGCGCCAGCTGCTGCGCCTGCTCGCTCTCATGCAGGTTGGTGCCCGTCAGCAGCAGTCCTTTCACCCCGGCGGCAAACGCGCGCGCAACCACCTCATCGCGATCTTTCGCAAACTGCGAGCTGGTCAGGTTAAGTCCGATATCAAACATGCGAATCCCCATATAACAACCGCCCTGACGGGCGGCTGGTTTTACTCTTCAGTGGTCTTGTCGGACGTCGCGTCTTCGTCATCCGACCGACGTCCTTTACCCACGTAGAACCGTGAGAAGAAGACGCCGACCTCAAACAGGCAGTACATCGGTATGGCCAGCAGCGTCTGGGAGAACACATCCGGCGGTGTCAGCAGCATGCCAACCACAAATGCGCCGACCAGGATATACGGGCGCTTCTTACGCAGGTCATCCGGCGTGGTGACCCCTACCCAGCAGAGCAGCACAATGGCCACCGGTACTTCAAAGGCCACGCCGAACGCCATAAACAGCGCCATCACAAAGCTGAGGTAGCTGGCGATATCTGTCGACACCTGGACGCCTTCCGGCGCGGTATGCGTCAGGAAGCCGAAGGCCAGCGGGAAGACAACGAAATAGGCAAACGCCATGCCGATATAGAACAGCAGCGAACTGGACACCAGCAGCGGGATGACCAGCTTACGTTCGTGCTTATACAGTGCTGGCGCCACAAAGGCCCACACCTGGTACAGAATCACGGGCGCAGAGGCAATCAACGACACCCAAAAGGTGAGCTTGATGGGGGTAAAGAACGGAGAAGCAACGTCTGTTGCAATCATCGTTGCGCCCAGCGGCATCTGCTTGATCAGCGGCGCAGAAACCACCTGGTAGATATCGTTGGCGAAATAGACCAGGCATAGAAAAATAACGAGAACCGCAATAATGCAGTTTAACAGGCGCTTACGCAGCTCTATGAGGTGCGTAATCAGCGGTTGAGTATCATCTACAGCCATGTTTACGCTTTATCACTCGACGAGGGGGATGATTCGGAAACGGGCGCGGCGGGTTTTGCCTCGGCAGCGTTAACCACGGGCTTTTCCGGCTGCACCTGCTTTTTCACTTCGGTTTCCTGCGGCGTCTGTTCAGGCGCAGCAGCCTGATGTTCAGCGCTGGCAGGCGTTACGCCTTCACGCTGCTCTTCGCTGCCCTTCACCACCGGGTTATGGATGGTGTTCGCTTCATCGCTCGCTTTTTCAGGATCGTTAATGCTGTAGGAGCGCTTCATGGATTCCGCCGCTTCGCGCAGCTCATCCATTGACGCTTTCAGTTCCGGCGTCAGGTTATCCATGCTCGCCTTCTCAACCTTTTTCAGGCTTTCCTGAAATTCCTGCAGCTTAAGCTCCTGAGCCAGTTCATTCTGAACGGTCGATGCCAGCGATCTCAGCGCTCGAACCCAGCCCGCAACGGTTTTCACCGCCACCGGCAGACGCTGAGGCCCCAGCACGATCAGGCCAATCACAAAGACCAGCAGGAGCTCACTAAAACCAATGTCGAACACGACTTACACCTGCTCTTTATCGTGGCGTTTAGCGTCTTCTTTTTTGGCTTCTTCTTGCTTGTCGGAGATGGATTTAGCAGTAAAGTCAGCGTCCTGGCTGGTTTTATCCTGCTTGCTCTCATCATCGCTCATCGCTTTCTTGAAGCCTTTGATAGACGCGCCCAGATCGGAACCAATAGAACCGAGCTTTTTGGTGCCAAACAACAGCACGACGATGACGGCAATGATCAACAATTGCCAGATACTGATACCACCCATACACGTTCCTCAGGGATAGATGATTAATGAGTCAGGTCGCATTATACGTATGCGACCCGTCGATAGCGACGCAAACTCAGCGCGTTTTTCGCCATCCGGCAAGCCAGACAACCACCCCGGCGGCCATCAGCCAGGCGGGCATCATCTGCCACTCCGGGCGGTTGATTAGCAGCAGCGTACCGCTCAGCAGCAGCGTTGCGCCAATCCCAAAGAGATAGCGTGACTGCCCCTGACGAACACGGCTGGACTGAAGTTCGCGAGCGATTTTATCCATGCTGTGCTGAAGGTTCTTGCTCTGACGCAAACTGTCATAAACCAGTTCAGGAATTTCAGGCATTTTTTCTATCCAGAACGGGCCTTTCTCTTTCAGCGAGCGAACCAGCGCCGGAATACCCACCTGATCCTTAATCCAGGATTCAAGGAAAGGTTTCGCGGTCTTCCACAAGTCTAACTGAGGATAGAGCTGTCGGCCTACACCCTCAACGTAAAGTAATGTTTTCTGAAGTAAAACTAGCTGTGGCTGAACTTCCATATTAAAGCGGCGAGCCGTGTTGAACAGATTCAACAGCACATGTCCGAAGGAGATTTCCGCCAGCGGTTTTTCAAAAATCGGTTCGCAAACGGTCCGGATCGCAAACTCGAACTCTTCGACGTTGGTGTCCGGCGGCACCCAGCCGGAATCGACGTGGAGCTCGGCCACCTTACGGTAGTCGCGGTTGAAGAACGCGATGAAATTCTCGGCCAGATAGCGTTTATCTTCTTTATTCAGCGACCCCACAATCCCACAGTCGATACCGATATACTTCGGATCCTCAGGGTGCTCGTAGCTCACAAAGATATTGCCCGGGTGCATGTCCGCATGGAAAAAGCTGTCGCGGAACACCTGGGTGAAGAAGACCTGAACGCCACGCTCGGCCAACAGCTTCATGTTCGTTCCCTGCTTCTCCAGGGCCACCACATCCGAAACCGGAATACCGTAGATACGCTCCATCACCATCATGTTCTGGCTGCAGTAGTCAGAATAGACTTCAGGGACATAGAGCATCGGGCTGTTTTCAAAGTTGCGACGCAGCTGAATGGCGTTTGCCGATTCACGCAGCAGGTTAAGCTCATCAATCAGCGTTTTTTCATATTCCCGCACCACTTCCATTGGACGCAAACGACGTCCGTCCGGAAGCAGACGCGGCACCCAGCGCGCCAGACGATAAATCAGCTTCATGTCTGCTTTGATGATGGGCAGGATGTCCGGACGAATGACCTTAATAACCACTTCCTTGCCATTTTCTTTCAGGCGCGCGGTGTGTACCTGAGCGATAGAGGCCGATGCCAGTGGCTGAATATCGAAATCGTCAAACCAGGTCTCAATGGGAATGTTGCCCATGGCCTCTTCAATTTGCTTTTTCGCGCGCGCACCGTCAAACGGTGCGACGCGGTCCTGCAGCATCGCGAGTTCATCAGCAATCAGCGGCGGGAAGAGATCGCGGCGGGTCGAGAGCATCTGCCCGAACTTAATCCATACCGGACCGAGCTCCTGCAATGCGAGGCGCAGGCGCTCACCCAGCGGCTGACCTTTATGGCGATTAGGCATCCAGAAGAGCATCCGCCGCCAGATGCGAAGCGGCAGCGTGATACGCATTTTGGGGATAAGCTCGTCGAGCCCGTAGCTCAAAAAGGTGCGAATAATGAAATAGAGGCGCCGAATTTCACCAGGCGTCATTTGCCCTCCAGTTTTTCCAGCCGTTTGGTTAAGGCATCAACCGCACGTTCAACAGCCGCGGTCTCTTCCGCAAACCATGCCACTTCCAGTGGACCGGGCGCCATTCGCCACTCCTCCGTCAGCACTTCCGCCGCATAGCGTTGCTGACGTTGCAGGCTTTTACGCGCAAAGGAGGTGCCACCCTGAAGGACTTTCCCGATACCTTCAGCGGCAATGTCGCCGATAAAGGGCGCGAGCAGTTCTGCCGGGTCGAACTCCGCCAGATCGGTGAGCGCAACGAAGTTCTGCACGACCTGAATGTCGCCTTCCACTTCCAGCTCACCGCTGCGGATAAGCGCCGTTAATTGCTGGCGATCGCGCAGTTTTGGCAGCACCCTCATGTGCGTGATGACCGAGCAGTTGGCGTCACCTTCCCACGCCCCCAGAACGTCAAGCTGGCGTTCGCTGAAGACCAGCACAAGCGGCGTCGAGAACTCTTTTAAAACAATACGTAATACCTTCCCGTTTAGCCGCTGACGCGCTGCTTTAAGCGCCGGAGCACGATAGAGAAAAGCATTCAGTACGTTTTCGATACCTGCGGTGACTAAGGGTTTAAAGGGCACGGGACACCTCCACTCAGAACTTGTAACCGCGATGCAGCGCGACGACACCCGCCGTCAGGTTGAAATATTCAACGTTCTCAAATTCTGCATCCTGCATCATGGCTTTTAATGTGTCCTGATCCGGGTGCATACGGATAGATTCCGCCAGATAGCGGTAGCTTTCCGCGTCGTTGGCCACCAGCTCACCGATGCGTGGCAGAACGTGGAAGGAATAGGCGTCGTAAGCTTTGCTCAGCGGCTCAATAATCGGTTTGGAGAATTCGAGCACCAGCAGGCGTCCACCCGGCTTCAGCACGCGATACATGGAGCGCAGCGCTTTTTCTTTGTCGGTCACGTTACGCAGACCGAAGGAGATCGTGATGCAGTCAAAGGTATTGTCCGGGAACGGCAGCGCTTCGGCATTTGCCTGCACATATTCCACATTCCCCACCACGCCGATGTTACGCAGCTTTTCGCGGCCCATTTTCAGCATGGAGTCATTAATATCGGCGAGGACAACGCGCCCGGTTTCGCCCACCAGACGAGAGAATTTTGCGGTTAAATCGCCCGTACCACCGGCTAAATCCAGCACCGTTTGTCCGCGACGCACGCCGCTACAGTCAATGGTGAAGCGCTTCCACAAGCGATGAATGCCGAACGACATCAGGTCATTCATCACATCGTACTTCGCCGCCACGGAATGAAATACGTGGGCCACCATGTCAGCTTTCTGCGCTTTGGCGACAGTCTGAAAGCCAAAGTGCGTTGTGTCTTGTGAATCGTCAGCCATCTTAGAGCCTGCTTATCAGTAAAATGTTCGTGAAGTGTAACAGATTGGGCGCGTTTGCCCTACGTTTCAACCACCGCGAAAGAAACGCGCCGGAGTCTCGCCTGGTGATAAATCCACCGCTAACGTGTTGTCTTCACTGTTTGTCTTTTGTTCGTCCGCCCCTTCACGCAGGCGAAACTCGTCGTCCTGGGCGGTGGCCTGTTCCACCAATTCCGGATTAATCTCGCGTTTAACCTCTACCCCCAGGCTGCGGAATGATTCGGCCTGCGCCAGCAGATTGCCACGTCCCGAGGCGAGTTTTTTCATCGCCTGACGGTAGTTATCCTGTGCGCGGTCCAGGCTCTGCCCGACGGAGGACATGTCGTCCACGAAGAGGCGCATTTTGTCGTACAGCTTGCTGGCGCGGTCAGCAATCTGCTGCGCGTTGCGGCTCTGGTGCTCATAGCGCCACAGGTTCGCAATGGTGCGTAAGGCCACCAGCAGCGTGGTGGGGCTGACCAGCATAATGTTATTTTTGAGCGCTTCAGTGATGAGTTCAGGCTGCCTGTCGAGTGCCAGCAGAAACGCGGGCTCTACCGGAATAAACATCAGGACATAGTCTAGCGATCGCAGGCCAGGCAGTTGCTGATAGTCTTTTCTGCCGAGCAGGCGAATATGATTGCGCACGGAGGCAATGTGCTCCTGCAGCGCCGATTCGCGGGTGTAGTCGTCCTCCGCATTGAAGTAACGCTCATACGCCACCAGGGTCATCTTGGCGTCAATCACCACATCTTTGCCCTGGGGCAGCCGCACGATCACATCCGGCTGCATTCGCGAGCGGGCATCATTTTCAATACTCACCTGCGTTTCGTATTCGTACCCTTCCCGAAGGCCTGAAGCTTCCAGGACGCGGGTCAGCACCACTTCTCCCCAGTTGCCCTGGGTTTTGTTATCCCCTTTCAGCGCGCGGGTGAGGTTGACCGCCTCCTGCGCCATCTGGGCATTCAGCTGCTGGAGATTGCGAATTTCATGCGCCAGGGTATGCCGCTCGCGGGCTTCCTGACCAAAGCTGTCCTGTACCTGACGGCGGAAGCCGTCCAGCTGTTCACGCAGGGGCGTCAGCAGGCTGTTCAGGCTCTGGCGGTTCTGCTCGTCAACGCGGCGGTTGCTGTGCTCAAAAATGCGGTTCGCGAGGTTTTCAAACTGTTCGCTGAGGCGCTGCTCGCTGTTGATCATCTGGCGGATTTTATCTTCCGCATGCATCTGAGTGGATTCCAGGCGGGTGGTCACTTCACGGAGATCGGCCTCCAGCGAGGTGTTGATATCACGGAGATTGCGCAGCTCGTTGTTGAGCAGTTCACACTCGTCGCGCCAGTGTTCACTCAGGGCAAGCTGCTGCCTGGCCGCGCTTAAATCGGCGACGATCTCTTCGCGTTCAGCCAGCTGATCGGCCTTCTGCTGCGCATGCTGATAGCTGGACATCAGCCAGCCTATCGCCACGCCCGCCAGCGCAATCACCGCATAAATCAGGATTGAGATATCCACAATGCCCCCTGCATCAACGTATTACCCGCACAAAATAGAATTGTGCTGTATAAACGTCCAGTTTGAAAGGGTTTTCCTGCGAGGCGCTACGCAAAAAATAAAGGCCGAACGTGTCGGCCTTTGGTTTCGAAGGGAGAGGACTACATCAGGCGACGCGCCGCTTCTACCACGATTTTCACCGCATGACTTTCGGTCTGCTTCATGGTTTCGGCGTTCGGGATCTCCTGCTGGGTACGGTTGACGATGACGCCCGCCACCATACCGGCACGCAGACCCTGGCTTGCGCACATGGTCAGCAGCGTGGCGGATTCCATTTCGTAGTTCATCACGCCCATCGACTGCCACTCTTCCATGGAGCCTTTGAAGCGGCTTACCACGCGGCCAGAGAAGGTGTCGTAACGCTCCTGACCTGGATAGAAGGTATCGGACGAAGCGGTCACGCCCACGTGGGTGGTTGCGCCCACGGATTTCGCGGCTTCAACCAGCGCGGTGGTGCACTCGAAATCTGCCACCGCCGGGAACTCCATCGGTGCAAAGTGGAGGCTTGCGCCATCCAGACGCACGGACGCGGTCGTCACCAGCACGTCGCCGACGTTGATATGCGGCTGAATAGCGCCAGTGGTACCGATACGCAGGAAAGTACGAATGCCCAGCTGTGCCAGCTCTTCAACAGCAATCGAAGTAGACGGGCCACCGATACCGGTAGAACACACAATCACGGCTTTACCATCCAGCTCTGCGCGCCAGGTGGTGAATTCACGATGGGCTGCCAGCTTAACCGGCTTATCCATCAGCGCGGCGATCTTTTCCACACGCTCCGGATCGCCAGGGACGATAGCGAGCGTAGCCCCTTGTAAATCGTTTTTAGTGAGGCCGAGATGAAAAACATCAGACTTAGACATAGGTGACTCCTCTGTGGGTCGGTTAGTCAGAAGAAGTAAAACGGTACTTTACAGAAGCAGTAAGCATAATTTCGTGACGCATCTCACCAGGAATGAAAATGATTGCATCGAATTTCCATCAAAAAGTGATTTACATCACATTAACAAGTTATATCGTCAGGTGCTGCACAAAAGATAGACCGTTTAAGGCACTGTGAGTTGTTAACCTGGTGTCTATATTTACCTTTGCGCTAACTGATTGGTACGGAGAATGCCATGACTGAAAAAACCGGTTTTGCACCTGCTGCGGCCCCGCATGCCTCAACCATCGTCTCAACGTCTGAAGATGCCATCGCCGCGGGTGAGACCTCTATTCCCACGCAGGGAGAGAACATGCCTGCTTACCACGCACGACCAAAATCGGCAGACGGCCCGCTGCCCATCGTGATCGTGGTTCAGGAAATTTTCGGTGTTCACGAACACATTCGCGACCTCTGCCGCCGGCTGGCGCTGGAAGGCTATCTGGCAGTTGCGCCAGAGCTCTACTTCCGTCAGGGCGATCCGAACGACTACAGCGATATTCCCACCTTGCTCAGCAACCTGGTCAGCAAAGTCCCGGACGCGCAGGTGCTGGCCGACCTCGACCACGTCGCCAGCTGGGCGGCGCGCAACGGGGGCGATCCCCATCGTTTGCTGGTCACCGGTTTCTGCTGGGGCGGACGCATTAGCTGGCTGTATGCCGCGCATAACCCGCAGCTCAAAGCCGCTGTCGCCTGGTACGGCAAACTGGTGGGTGAAAAAACGCTGAATTCACCAAAACATCCGGTTGATATCGCCACCGAGTTAAATGCCCCCGTGTTAGGGCTTTACGGCGGTCAGGACACCGGTATTTCGCTGGATTCGGTAGAAACCATGCGCCATGCGCTCCGCGCGGCAAATGCGAAGGCGGAGATCGTGGTATACCCGGATGCCGGGCATGCGTTTAACGCCGACTATCGTCCGAGCTATCACGCTGAATCGGCGAAAGATGGATGGCAGCGGATGCTTACGTGGTTCCGTCAGTACGGTGGTAAAAAAGGGTAAGCCTTTCCCATCATCATGACGTATAAGGAGTGCGTGTTATGGACAATTCCCTCGCGTTTCCACACGGTTTTTTATGGGGCGGCGCGATTGCCGCCAACCAGGCCGAAGGCGCATGGAACGTGGACGGCAAAGGGCCGTCCGTTGCCGACGCTGTCGCCTGGAAACCCAACCTCTCCGTGAAAGATTACAGCGGCCACATGGCCCTGACGGACGAAAATATTCGCGACGCGTTTGAAGGTAAAAATGATGCGCTGTACCCGAAACGCCGCGGCATCGATTTTTATCACCACTATAAAGACGACATCGCGCTGTTTGCTGAGATGGGTTTTAAGGTGCTGCGCGTATCCATTGCCTGGTCACGTATTTTCCCGACCGGAGAGGACGCCGAGCCAAACGAGGCCGGACTGCAGTTTTATGAAGAACTGTTCCGCGAGCTGCGTCGTCATAACATCGAGCCGCTGGTCACCCTTTCCCACTACGAAATGCCGCTGGCGCTGAGTGAAAAATATAACGGCTGGGTGCATCGTAATGTGGTTGATGCCTTTGTTCGCTTTAGCAATGTTTGTTTCGACCGCTACAAAGAGCTGGTGCGTTACTGGCTAACCTTCAATGAAATAGACAGTATTCACCGCCATCCCTTTACGACCGCGGGCATTCGCGAAGAGAAAAGCGCGCCGGGCAACGCAAAACAGGATATCTATCAGGGTCTGCACCATCAGTTTGTCGCGTCAGCACTGGTCACGCGCGACTGCCACGCCAAAATTCCGGGTAGCCAGGTCGGGTGCATGCTGACCAAACTGACGACCTATCCGCACAGCTGCCGTCCGGAAGACGTTGAAGCCACGCTGAAGAAAAACCTGGAAAACTATTTTTATGCCGACGTGCAGGTATTTGGCGACTATCCCCCGCTGATCCTGCGCGATCTGGAACAACGAAATATCCATATTGAAATGCACCCTGACGATCGGCGTATTTTAAAGGCGCATACCGTCGATTTCGTCTCCTTCAGCTATTACATGTCGATGACCGAATCCACTCAGCCTGACGCCGAACGCATTCCCGGGAATACCGTTCTCGGTGTGAAAAACCCGTATCTGCCTGCGTCTGAATGGGGATGGCAGATTGATCCGCTTGGGTTGAAAATCTCGCTGCTGGAGCTGTATGACCGTTACCGGAAGCCGCTGTTTATCGTTGAAAACGGTCTGGGCGCGAAGGATGTGGTCGAAAACGGCAAGATCCACGATAGCTATCGAATCGACTACTTCCGCGCACACTTCGCGCAAACGCTGGCCGCGATTAATGAAGGCGTGGAGGTGATGGGGTTCACCACGTGGGGCTGTATCGACATCATCAGCGCGGGCACCTCGCAGATGTCCAAACGCTACGGTTTTATCTATGTCGATCAGGACGATGAAGGCAACGGTACGTTGAAACGGCTGAAAAAAGACTCCTTCTGGTGGTACCAAAAAGTGATTGCCAGCAACGGCGCAGATCTGCGCTAAGCATGCTCATTCCAGGCCGGGCAGACGCCCGGCCATCGCGCGTCACAATTATGCCTGACGCAAATTCTGTGCTGCCTTCACCATGTTCGCCAGCGCGGCGCGGGTTTCCGGCCAGCCGCGGGTTTTCAGGCCGCAGTCCGGGTTCACCCACAGGCGCTCAGCCGGAATGCGCTGGGCCGCTTTTTTCAGCAAGGCTTCAATCCACTCCACGCTCGGCACGTTCGGGGAGTGAATGTCATACACGCCCGGCCCGATTTCGTTCGGGTACTCGAACTCTTCGAACGACTCCAGCAGCTCCATGTCTGAGCGCGACGTCTCAATGGTGATCACGTCAGCGTCCAGCGCGGCAATCGAATCCATGATGTCGTTAAATTCGCAGTAACACATGTGGGTGTGGATCTGCGTGTCGTCCTTCGCCACCGCGGCGTTGATGCGGAATGCCTCCACGCCCCACTTCAGGTAGGCATCCCAGTCGCTGCGGCGCAGCGGCAGACCTTCGCGCAGGGCCGGTTCGTCAATCTGGATGATGCCTATGCCTGCAGCTTCCAGATCTGCCACTTCATCACGCAGCGCCAGCGCGATTTGCTTCGCGATGGTTTCACGGGTGACGTCTTCGCGCGGGAAGGACCAGCAAAGAATAGTCACCGGACCGGTAAGCATGCCTTTCACCGGCTTGTCGGTCAGGGACTGCGCGTATTTCGCCCACTCCACGGTGATCGCTTCCGGACGGCTGACGTCGCCGATCACCACCGGCGGCTTCACGCAGCGGGAGCCGTAGCTCTGCACCCAGCCATTCTGGGTAAACACAAAGCCGTCGAGATGCTCACCGAAGTACTCCACCATGTCGTTACGCTCGGCCTCACCGTGCACCAGCACGTCCAGCCCCAGCCGCTCCTGCTCGATAATCGCCTGCTTGATGTGTTCGGCGATACCGGTGCGGTAGTGATTCGCATCCAGGTTGCCCTTTTTGAAGTCCAGACGCAGGCCACGGATTTCGGTGGTTTGTGGGAAGGAACCGATGGTGGTGGTCGGCCACGCAGGCAGGTTGAAGCGGGCACGCTGCGCTTCGGCGCGCACCTCATATGGGCTCTGACGCTGGCTGTCCTGGGCGGTGATGGCCGCCAGGCGTTTTTCCACCGCCGGGTTATGCACGCGCGCAGAGTGACGACGTGCCTGAATCGGCGCGCTCCATGCGCTGATCGCCGCCGTGTCGCCGCTGTTCAGCGCATCGCGCAGCAGCGTCAGCTCTTCACATTTTTGCAGGGCGAAGGCAAACCAGCTTTTGACCTCAGCATCAAGACGGGTTTCCACGCTCAAATCGATCGGGCTGTGCAGCAGGGAGCAGGACGAGGCCACCCACAGCTCACGTTTGCCGACGATGTCCTTAATCTGCGCGTATTTCTCGGTCAGATCGGCGCGCCAGACGTTACGACCGTTAACCAGACCCGCGGAGAGCAGCCAGTCTGCGGGCAGTCGCTTGTGCAGTTCCGCGACATCGTCTTTGCCGTGAACCAGGTCAACGTGCAGGCCCTGAACCGGCAGCGCGGTAATGGTGTTCAGGTTCGGCGTGACGCCCTCAAAATAGGTGGTCAGCAGCAGCTTCACCTGCCCCGCCAGCGCGTCATACGCCGGTTTGAAGGCATCGAGCCAAACCTTGGGCAGTTCGAGCACCAGCGCCGGCTCGTCGATTTGCACCCACTGAATGCCGCGCTTGCCCAGCTCAATCAGCACCTGTTTATAGACCGGCAGAATATCCTTCAGCAGGCTGAGCCGGTCAAACGGCTCGCCTTTTACTTTGCCCAGCCACAGGTACGTTACCGGCCCAAGCAGCACGGGTTTCACCTGGTGGCCCAGCGCCAGCGCTTCGTCCACTTCATCCAGAAGCTGCGTCCAGGTCAGCCTGAACTGCTGACCTTTTACGAACTCCGGCACCATATAGTGATAGTTAGTGTTAAACCATTTAGTCATTTCCGCCGCTGCCGCTGGCTCACCCGTTGGCGCACGGCCACGGCCGATGCGGAACAGAGTATCGATATCTACCGATCCATCTTTGTTCTGATGACGAGCCGGCACGTTGCCAAGCAGCAGGCTGGTCGTCAGAACATGGTCGTACCAGGCGAAATCGCCCACCGGCAGCAGGTCAATTCCCGCCTGTTTTTGCTGATCCCAGTGACGGGCGCGCAGCTCGCGTCCCACCGCCAGCAGTTCTTCACGGGTGGCGTTACCCGCCCAGTAGCTTTCTTGCGCTTTTTTCAGCTCGCGACGCAGGCCAACGCGAGGGAAACCGAGTGTGTGATTGCGGATTGTCATGGTGTGCCCCTTATGAAATTCGTTATTTAGACGTCCAGATGTTTACACATCTATAATTGGCAGGTACTGTATATTCCTCAAGCGCAAAATGTTCATGCCGAAGTGAAGGACTTTCATGATCGAGATAAAACACCTGAAAACGCTACAAGCGTTGCGGAACTGCGGCTCGCTCGCGGCGGCGGCGGCCACGCTGCACCAGACCCAGTCCGCCCTTTCTCACCAGTTCAGCGATCTGGAACAACGCCTCGGCTTCCGTCTTTTTGTGCGCAAGAGCCAGCCGCTGCGCTTTACGCCCCAGGGCGAGATCCTGTTGCAGCTGGCGAATCAGGTCCTGCCGCAGATCGCCAGCGCGCTCCAGGCGTGCAACGAACCGCAGCAGACCACGCTGCGTATCGCCATTGAGTGCCATAGCTGTATTCAGTGGCTGACCCCCGCGCTTGAGAACTTCCGCCAGAAGTGGCCGCAGGTGGAGATGGACTTTAAATCCGGCGTGACGTTCGACCCGCAGCCCTCACTGCAGCAGGGCGAGCTGGATCTGGTGATGACGTCCGATATTCTGCCGCGCAGTGGCCTGCACTATTCGCCGATGTTTGATTATGAAGTACGCCTGGTACTGGCGCCGGATCATCCGCTGGCGGCCAAAACGCGCATCACGCCGGAAGACCTGGCGACGGAAACGCTGCTGATTTACCCGGTTCAGCGCAGTCGTCTGGATATCTGGCGACACTTCCTGCAGCCCGCGGGCATCAGTCCGCAGCTGAAAAGCGTGGATAACACCCTGCTGTTGATTCAGATGGTGGCGGCCAGAATGGGTATCGCGGCGCTGCCGCACTGGGTGGTAGAGAGCTTTGAGCGCCAGGGTCTGGTGGTGACCAAAACCCTGGGTGAAGGACTGTGGAGCCGGCTGTACGCCGCCGTGCGCGATGGCGAGCAGCGTCAGCCGATTACGGAGGCGTTTATTCGCTCAGCGCGGAACCACGCGTGCGACCATCTTCCGTTTGTGCGGAGCGCGGAGCGACCCAGCGGCGATGGACCCACAGCGAAGCCAGGATCACCGCTCCCCCAATAAGGAAGCTCGGCCAGTGCGGCTGTTGCTGCCAGATGGCAAGGTTGACCAACAACCCAGCCGGGACATGCACGTTGTTCATGATCCCCAGCGTACCGGCGTCGACCTGCGTCGCGCCGTAATTCCACATGAAGTACCCCAACCCGGAAGCCACGACGCCCAGCCAGATCAGCACGCCCCACTGCACGGGGGTAGTCGGCAGCTTTTGCGGGTTACCGAGCATAAACCACGCCGCCACCGCGACCATCGCGGCCCCCAGGTAGAACCACGCGAAAGCGTTATGCTGCGGCATCGGACGGGTTTCCATCAGGCGTTTGTAGCCCACCATGCCGATGGCGAAACTGATATTGGCGAGCTGGACGAACATCAGCCCGGTCCAGAAGTGATCGCTCACTTTGTCGTAGCGAATAATCGCCGCGCCGATCACCGCCAGCGCCGCGCTCAGCAGGTATCCCCAGCGCAGACGGCGTTTACTCAGCAGATCGTAAATCAGCGTGATGTAGAGCGGCGTCAGCACGGTAAAGAGCAGGAATTCCGAGACGGACAGATAGACGTAAGCCCGGAAGCTGAACAGGTACATGATGCCGAGCTGCATCGCCCCCACCAGCATGTACAGCACAATCGTTTTCAGCGACTGTCCGCGCGTGCGCAGAAACGGCAGGAACACCAGCGCCGCCAGCCCTACGCGCATCAGCACCGAGAAGTAGCTGTCGACTGAACCGGCAAGGTATTCGCCAATCAGGCTAAAGGAGAAGGCCCACAGGATAGTGGTGATAATGAGTAGCGCCACAATGCTTGTCTCTCAGAAAGAAGGACAGGCATTGTAGCGAACTCTTTAGTTGACATCTGAGCAATAAACAATCAAATGAAGATTATTCAAGGAACAGCTTGCGCAGGTATTTCGGTACCGCGTTGTCAGCGTTAGAACCAATCACCTCCAGCTCCGGGTGCAGATCTTTCAGACGCTGATGCGCGTTCTGCATGATGCAGCCCTTGCCCGCCATCGACAGCATTTCGGCATCGTTCATGCCGTCACCAAAGGCGATACAGTCTTTCAGCTCGAAGCCCAGACGTTTCGCGACCGCTTCCAGGGCGTGGCCTTTGGAGACACCTCCCGCCATCACTTCCAGACAGGTGAGCGTTGAGAAGCTGACGTTAACGCGATCGCCCCAGCGGGCGTTGATCGCCTGTTCCAGCGGGAGCAGTTCTTCGTGGCTGTCGCAGGTGAAGAACACCTTACTGATCCCCTCTGGCTCAAGAAGGCCCGGCTCGTACAGGGAGTAGTTAAATACCGCTTCTTTGAAGAAACGCATTTCATCCGGGCGGTGGCGGTTCATGAACCAGTCGTCGTCACGGTAAACGTTCGTGACGATAGCCGGATTGTTGTGCACCACGCCGAACAGATCGGCGGCAATATCGCGATCCAGGTTGTGGGTGAAGATCAGGTTGCCGTCGGTATCATGCACGCGCGCACCGTTGGAGGTGATCATGTACGATTTGATCTCAAGATTATCGCGGATCTGCCCCACGTCGACGTGGTGGCGGCCAGTGGCAAACACAAAGTTCACGCCCCGTGCCGTCAGCAGCTTTAGGGTCTCTTTCGCGTAAGGCGACAGGGTGTGGTCAGGGGAAAGCAGCGTGCCATCTAAATCAGATGCAACAACCTGGTACATAGGGATTTCAACCTCTGGTGGAAAACGATAATCAATTATGCCTGTTGAAAAATTCAACAATGGCGTTGAGCGCGACTGAGCGCATAGCGTCCTTTTCGAAAAGGATCTCATGGTAAGCGCCGTTGATGACCAGCGGTTTTCCCCCTTCGCAGGGGTGACCGGCGGCGGCGCGCAGTTCACAATAGCGGTCATGCATGCGGTTATCCACCACACGCTCTTCTTCCGCCTGGATCAGAAGCGTTGGCGTGTCATCATCGCCCACGCCTGCCAGCACCTGCTCACCGGCCAGAATACCTTCCCGCACCCAGTGCCAGGTCGGGCCGCCGACGCGTAAGCGTGGTTCATCGGCATAAAAGCGCAGGTTACGGCGATAACGCTGCCGACTGTGGGTTAAGACGTTGATGGCGAACGGCAGCGCGCGCCAGCGTCCGGTTCCGATGGCATAACCTTCACGAATGCGCTGATGGCCCTCAGCCCAGTCGAGAAGATGGCGCACCATCCAGTCCGGGAAACGTATGACGATACCGTACATCGGCGCGGTCAGCGCAATGGCATCGCACTGGTGTTCATAACGCTGCAAAAACAGCGTCGATATCGCGCCCCCCATGGAGTGCGCAAGGATGTATCGCTTACGCCAGGGACCGGCCTGAACTTCCTGCTGCCAGAACGCGGCAAAATCGTCGACGTAATCGCTGAAGCGATCGACGTGCCCACGGTGCGTGTCCGGAAGCATGCGCCCGGACAGCCCCTGTCCTCGATGGTCGATGATCAGCACATCGAACCCCATATGGACCAGGTCGTAGGCCAGTTCGGCGTATTTAACGTAGCTTTCAATACGCCCCGGGCAGACCACGATGACCCGATCATTTTTTTCATTACGGAAACGAACGAAGCGTACCGGGATGCCGCCGACGCCCGTAAACGCATCTTCCTCACGCTGGCGCCAGAAATCGGTCAGCGGCCCCATGGAGAAAGCAGCAAATGCGTTTTCTCGTGTTTCCCAGTCCTTTTTCTGCTGAAACATCGGGTTTCTACTCACCTAAGCCAAGGAATATCGTTTTTTCGTAACCGGTCACAAAATGACTCAACAATAGCGTATTGTGGCATAAAAACAGACGTTTCGGGAGTTTCAAATGACCTTCGAATGGTGGTTCGCTTACCTGCTGACATCCATCATCCTTAGCCTTTCACCGGGCTCGGGCGCCATTAACACCATGACCACCTCCATCAACCACGGCTATCGCGGTGCGGCGGCATCCATTGCCGGTTTGCAGACCGGGCTGGGCATTCATATCGTGCTGGTCGGGATTGGTCTGGGAACCTTGTTCTCCCGCTCCGTGCTGGCCTTTGAAGTGCTGAAATGGGCCGGGGCGGCGTATCTGATTTGGCTCGGCATCCAGCAGTGGCGCGCGGCAGGCTCCATCAACCTCAACACGCTCGCGCAGACGCAAAACCGCGGCCATCTGTTTAAGCGCGCGGTGTTCGTCAACCTGACCAACCCGAAGAGCATTGTGTTCCTCGCCGCGCTGTTCCCGCAGTTTATCGTGCCGCATCAGCCCCAGGTGATGCAGTACGTGGTGCTGGGCGCGACCACCATTATTGTCGATATCATCGTAATGATTGGTTACGCGACGCTGGCGCAGCGGATTGCGGCGTGGATTAAAGGGCCTAAGCAGATGAAGGCCCTGAATAAAGTCTTTGGTTCGCTGTTCATGCTGGTTGGCGCGCTGCTTGCGTCAGCGCGTCATGCTTAGCGAGAAATAATAAGATGAATGCCGAAGCCGGCGAACAGCGCGCCGGCGAAGCCGTCAATCCACTTCGCGATACGCTGGTAGCCACGGCGCATCGCCGGTAAGGCAAACAGGCTGGCCACGATGGTAAACCAGGCAAAGGTTTCCACAACGATCAGCAGGAAGATGCCCCAGCGTGCGCCCGCACCGACGCTATCACCCACAAACAGGGAGAACACGGAGCCGAAATAGATAATCGCTTTCGGATTCGCCAGGTTGGTCAGCAGCCCTTTTACAAAGCTGCGGCCGCCCGTTGCCAGCTCTACCTTTGGCTCTTCCGGTTTTTTCTCTTCTTTCTTCAGCGCCCCGCGCAGCATCTGGTAGCCCATCCAGCACAGGTACAGCCCGCCGCCGACCATAATGATGTTATGCAGCCAGGCCATCTTCGCCAGGATCAGGTTCAGACCGAGCAGCGCAACGGCCGCCCAGACCATAACGCCCATGGTGATACCGAGCACGCCCATCATCGCCTCTTTGCGGGAGCGGCTGACGGCCGTTTGTGACACGAAGAAAAAGTCAGGTCCCGGGCTCATCAGCGCAACAATGTGCACTAACGCCACGGTGAGAAATAGCATCAACATAATTAACTCGCGGGGAAATAATTCAGTGAGTCATCATCCTGGCACTTTTTCGCCCGGCTGACTACTCCTCATCATCACCGTCGGCGTGAGAACGGATGAGCGCCATAAACTCTTTACCGAAGCGCTCCAGCTTGCGCGTGCCGACGCCGTTGACGCTGAGCATTTCGCTGGCGCTGAGCGGCATCTGCTCGGCCATCTCAATCAGGGTCGCGTCGTTGAACACCACGTAAGGCGGGATATTCTCTTCATCGGCGATGGCTTTACGCAGCTTGCGCAGTTTGGCGAACAGCTTGCGGTCGTAGTTGCCGCCGTACGATTTTTGCATCACCCGCGGCTTGAGGGCGACCACGCGCGGCACGGCGAGCTTCAGTTCAACGTCACCGCGCAGGACCGGACGCGCCGCTTCGGTCAGCTGTAGCGCGGAGTGCTGAGCAATGTTCTGTGTGGCAAAGCCGAGGTGGATCAGCTGACGAATAATGCTGACCCAGTGCTCGTGGCTCTGGTCCTTGCCAATACCGTAGACAGGCAGCTTGTCGTGGCCCATATCGCGGATACGCTGGTTGTTGGCACCGCGCAGCACCTCCACCACGTAGCCCATCCCGAAGCGCTGGTTCACGCGGTAAATGGTCGAGAGTGCCTTACGTGCGTCCATCAAACCATCGTACTGTTTCGGCGGATCCAGGCAGATATCGCAGTTACCGCACGGCTCCTGTCGCCCTTCGCCAAAGTAGTTGAGCAGCACCAGACGACGGCAGGTTTGCGCTTCGGCAAACGCGCCCATCGCGTTGAGCTTGTGGCGTTCGATATCCTGCAACTGCCCCTGCGGTTTTTCCTCCAGACAGCGGCGCAGCCACGCCATATCGGCCGGATCGTAAAACAGCATCGCTTCCGCAGGCAGGCCGTCACGCCCGGCGCGGCCAGTTTCCTGATAGTAGGATTCGATATTGCGCGGAATGTCGAAGTGCACCACAAAGCGCACGTTCGGCTTGTTGATTCCCATCCCGAACGCCACCGTCGCAACCACGATCTGCAGATCATCGCGCTGGAATTTCTCCTGCACGTCGGCGCGGATGTGGTTCTCTAACCCGGCGTGATAGGCGGCGGCGCTAAAGCCGCGGTTTTGCAGTCGCGCGGCGGTGTCTTCCACCTTCGCACGACTGTTGCAGTAGATGATGCCGGACTTGCCGCGCTGCTCCTGGACGTAGCGCAGGAGCTGATCCAGCGGCTTGAATTTTTCCATCAGCATGTAGCGGATGTTGGGGCGGTCGAAGCTGCTGACCTGAATATAGGGGTCGTTTAGCCCCAGCAGACGAACGATATCCAGACGGGTGGTGTCATCTGCCGTGGCGGTAAGCGCCATAAATGGCAGCTCGGGGAAGCGCTGACGCAGCTGGCCGAGGGCGGCGTATTCCGGGCGGAAATCGTGTCCCCACTGGGAAATACAGTGCGCTTCATCCACCGCCAGCAGGACCGGATTCCAGTGCGCGAGATGGTCGAGGAAGTTATCCAGCATCAGGCGTTCCGGCGCGATATACAGCAAACGGATCTGCCCGGTGCGGCACCCGGCCATCACCTCTTGCTGCTGCTCCCGGGTTTGGGTCGAGTTAAGGCAGGCCGCCGCCACGCCGTTGGCGAGCAGTTGGTCAACCTGGTCTTTCATTAGCGAAATAAGCGGGGATACCACGACCGTCAGGCCGTTAAGCACCAGCGCGGGCACCTGATAACAGAGGGATTTACCGCCGCCGGTCGGCATCACCACCAGGCAGTCACGGCCTTCCAGCACCGTTTCAATGATGGTTTCCTGACCAGGGCGGAACTGCTGGTAGCCAAAGGTTTCATGCAAAACCTGTTTAGCCAGCGACTCCTGATTCAATACTTCCGCCTGCGCCACATTAACCCCATATGCCTGAAATGAAACAGGCGCTATTTTCAGCGCCTGAGAGAGAAACTTCAACGTTTAACGCAAAAACATTCGAGCAACCTAGAGAATATCGTTCAGCATCACGCCCACGCCGACGCGGGTCTGGTTGAAGTTGTAATCGATAAGCGACTCGCCGTAGCCGCTGTAGACTTGCGTATAAAGGCGAACATGCTTGCTTACCGGATAGCTTAAGCCCACTTCCGCACCGCCGTAGCCGGTGTTCCAGTTGTACTGGCCTTTCGCACTCAGCACGGCATCACCTAGCTGGTAACCGACTTTAAGCTGGTAGTAGCCCATGTATTTGGTGATGTCCGGGTTGTCATCCGTGCTGCCGACCACATACCACGGCTTCACTTCCACCATCCAGTTACCGTTCTGCGCCATCAGGCGCGTATAGGCGCGGTTCCAGCTACGGGATGTCGGATCGGAACGCCCGTTAGAATCATGGTTAAAGCCCACTTCGACGTCGCGCAGCGTCCAGCCGGCAAATTCATAATCCGTTGCGAAGCCGAGGAACAGCTGCGGCTCATAGTTGGTTTCGCGGAACGGCGAGGATTCCCCGCTGTTTGAGAGCTGCCACCAGGACTTCTGCGTATAAGAGGCACCAAACACCGAGTTCGGCCCCAGAATGCCGCGCCAGAACGGGAAGGCGAGGCTGAGCTGGAACTTCACCTCATCTTTACGCGCATTATCAGACCAGTTATAGGAGCTTATCGCCTCTTTGTTGAGATCGCTGGTCTGGGTATAAATCACGTAGTTAGTGTCATACGGATAGAGCGTGAACGGATTGTCATGCTCCTGAAGAAGGTTCGCGATAATGCTACCGTGAACGGCAGGCTTATCGTGCACCTCTTTGATTGTCGCTTCCTGCGCATAGGCTGTGAGGGGCAGCGAAACCGCCGCCAGTAACCAGGCCAGATACGTCCGCATCGGTGGTGTTCTCCTGCAAAAGAGTAAAATTGATTGAATAGTTATGTGGCGAACATTCTACAGACTTCTGCGACAACTGCTGCATCCTCGTTTCTGAAAGTGGCATTCCTCGTTGCTGAGGCATAAAATCAACATTTCGTTAACAATAAGGATGTGATGCCTCATGTCAGCCATGCTTACCGCCGAAGAAGTGTTAAAACTCGTGGGCGAGATTTTTGTTTACCATATGCCGTTTAACCGCGCGCTGGGACTGGAGCTGGAGCGTTACGAGAAGGACTTTGCCCAACTGAGCTTCAACAACCAGCCGATGATGGTAGGGAACTGGGCGCAAAGTATTTTGCACGGCGGCGTGATTGCCTCCGCGCTGGACGTGGCGGCAGGTCTGGTCTGCGTGGGCAGTACGCTGACGCGCCATGACACCATTAACGAAGACGAGCTTCGCCAGCGTCTGGCGCGCATGGGCACCATTGATTTACGCGTCGACTATCTTCGTCCGGGGCGCGGAAATCGCTTTACCTGTACCAGCAGCCTGCTGCGCGCAGGGAATAAAGTCGCCGTGGCGCGCGTTGAGTTACACAACGAAGAACAGGTTTATATCGCCAGCGCAACCGCCACTTATATGGTGGGTTGAGGCGGGAAATCGGGTAAAATTGATTCACTTTTTTGTAACGGATTTTCCCGATGGATGCTAAACAGACGCGGCAGGGCGTTTTACTCGCCCTTGCCGCTTATTTTATTTGGGGTATCGCCCCGGCGTACTTCAAGCTTATCGCCTACGTTCCGGCTGACGAGATCCTCACTCACCGCGTCATCTGGTCGTTCTTCTTTATGATTGCGCTGATGAGCCTCAGCCGTCAGTGGTCGGGCGTCAAAACGCTACTGCAGACCCCGAAGAAGATCTTCCTGCTGGCACTCTCTGCCGTGCTGATTGGTGGTAACTGGCTGCTGTTTATCTGGGCAGTGAATAACCATCACATGCTCGAGGCGAGCCTGGGATACTTTATTAACCCGCTGGTGAATATTGTGCTGGGGATGATTTTCCTCGGCGAACGCTTCCGTCGTATGCAGTGGTTAGCGGTGATTCTGGCCTTCTGCGGCGTGCTGGTGCAGCTGTGGACATTCGGCTCGCTGCCGATTATCGCCCTCGGTCTGGCGTTCAGCTTTGCCTTCTACGGCCTGGTTCGCAAGAAGATTGCGGTGGAAGCGCAGACGGGGATGCTGTTTGAAACCCTCTGGCTGCTGCCGGTGGCGGCGATTTATCTCTTCGGCATCGCCGACAGTCCAACCAGCCATATGGGCAGCAACCCGTGGTCGCTGAACCTGATGCTGATGGCGGCGGGCGTGGTAACTACCATCCCACTGCTGTGCTTCACCGGTGCAGCGACGCGCCTGCGTCTCTCCACTCTGGGCTTCTTCCAGTACATTGGCCCGACGCTGATGTTCCTGCTGGCAGTGGTGTTCTACGGCGAAGTGCCGGGGGCAGATAAGATGGTGACGTTCGCCTTTATCTGGGTAGCGCTGGCGATTTTCGTTGCGGATGCGATTTATACCCAACGCAGAGTGCGTAAAGGGCTGTAGTGCCTTTTTGCCGGATGGCGGCTGCGCCTTATCCGGCCTACAGGATCTGTAGGCCCGGTAAGCGTAGCGCCACCGGGCGGATTCTTAAAGCCAGTTACGACGCTTAAAGTACAGATACGGCGCCAGGCCCGCGAGGATCATAAAGATAATCGCCCCCGGGTAACCAAAGCTCCACTTCAGCTCCGGCATAAACTCGAAGTTCATCCCGTAGCTGGAGGCCACCAGCGTCGGCGGCAGGAACACCACGGACACCACCGAGAAGATCTTGATGATGCGGTTCTGCTCGATGTTGATAAAGCCCATCGCCGCCTGCATCAGGAAGTTGACCTTCTGGAACAGAGATTCGTTGTGCGGCAGCAGGGACTCGATATCTCGTAAGATCTCACGCGCCTGCTCCAGCTGACCGCCCGGCAGACGCGCCTTGCGCACCAGGAAGTTCAGCGCGCGCTGGGTATCCATCAGACACAAACGCACCTTCCAGCCGATATCTTCCAGCTCTGCCAGCGTGGACAACGCTTCGTCATATTCGTCGCCCTGATGGCCTTCCATGATCACCCGGCTCAGCTTTTCCAGATCGCTGTAGATGTTTTCAATTTCATCCGCCAGCTGTTCAATTTTGGTCTCGAACAGATCGAGCAGCAGTTCGTACGCGTTGCCGTCTACCATCGCCTGGCTGCGGGCGCGCATGCGGTAGAGACGGAATGCCGGCAGCTCACGTTCGCGCAGGGTAAACAGACGACCGTCGCGAATGGTAAACGCCACGGTGGAGTTACCCGCGTGGTCTTCGGCATCTTCAAAGAAGAAGAAGGAGTGAATGTGCAGACCGTCTTCGTCTTCAAAAAAACGCGCGGATGCTTCGATGTCTTCCAGTTCCGGGCGCGTTGCCAGGCTTTGCCCCAGCTCAGATTGTACGCGAAGGCGCTCATCGTCGTCCGGCTCGACCAGATCCACCCATACGGCATCAATGAGGGGCTGTGACTCTTCGGCTTCAAGCCGAGTCAGTCGGTTATTTTCGAGTTGAAATGCGCTCAACATGACCGGGACTCCCAATGCAAAAAATATCGGACAGTTCGGTGGGCACACAGAAACAAATTGGGTTTCAGACCATTAAACAGCCTGACTCAGCGCGACGGGAATAGAGCAGTCGCTGACAACCACTAAGGCCATCAGCAAGAGGAGATAGCCTTAGGAGTTGTTCCTGGATGACAGGGAATTGAGCCAGTATCTACTGGGTGTGTCCAAGGCGAATGTCCTCTTAGCGTAATCGTGCGCGCATGTTACGCCAGCTATAACTGTGGCGTCAACACGCAACGGAACGCTGAAGGGCATTAATTGACCTTCACTGTATAAGGCTAGCAGATTATTGCAAAATAATGATATTTTTCTGAATGTTAGACTGTTTCCAGCTTCGCGTAGGCCGCCACCAGCCATTTGATCCCCTGCCCCTGGAACGCCACCTGCAGGCGGCTGTGCTCGCCGCTGCCTTCCAGATTCACAATGGTACCTTCGCCAAACTTCGAATGGCGCACGCGCTGGCCCAGCTTGTAGCCGGTGTCGGTTTCCGCAATCGGCGAGCCCATGCGCTGATGGCTGACCGGGCGGCTGATGCTCGCCCGCAGACGTACCTCCTCCACGCACTCTTCCGGCAGTTCACCGATAAAGCGCGACGGACGGTGATAGACCTCTTTACCGTACAGACGGCGGGTTTCGGCGTAGGTCAGCGTTAGCTTTTGCATCGCACGCGTCACACCCACGTAGGCCAGACGACGCTCCTCTTCCAGACGCCCGCCCTCATCCAGCGACATCTGGCTCGGGAACATCCCTTCTTCCATGCCAACGATGAACACCTGCGGAAACTCCAGACCTTTGGCGGAGTGCAGGGTCATGAGCTGAACCGCATCCTGCCAGGTGTCCGCCTGCCCTTCCCCCGCTTCCAGCGCGGCGTGAGAGAGGAACGCCTGCAGCGGCATCAGATCTTCGTCTTCTTCGTTGTAGCTGAACTGGCGCGTTGCCGTGACCAGCTCCTCTAAGTTCTCGATTCGGGTCTGGCCCTTCTCGCCTTTTTCCTGCTCGTACATGGTGCGCAGGCCCGAGTCTTTAATCACCCGGTCGGTCTGCACGTGCAGCGGCATGTCGGCGGTTTCCTGCGCCAGGGCGTCAATCAGCTCAAGGAAGCGCTGCAGGGCGCTGGCTGCGCGTCCGGCAAGGGCCTTTTCCTGCAGCAGCTCGCGGCACGCCTGCCACAGCGTCAGCTGGCGGTCGCGCGAGGCCTGACGCACCACGTCCAGCGTACGGTCGCCAATCCCGCGGGTTGGGGTGTTCACCACGCGTTCAAACGCCGCGTCGTCGTTACGGTTGGCAATCAGACGCAGATACGAGAGCGCATCTTTGATTTCCTGGCGTTCGAAGAAGCGCATGCCGCCGTAAATGCGGTACGGCATGCCCACCTGCAGCAGCGCCTCTTCCAGCACGCGCGACTGGGCGTTGCTGCGATAGAGAATGGCGCACTGCTCCAGCGCGCCGCCGTTGTCCTGCCAGGTTTTGATGCGGTTGACCACGAAGCGCGCTTCGTCGAGTTCGTTAAACGCGCAGTAAATCGAAATCGGTTCGCCGTCGACGCCGTCGGTCCACAGCTTTTTACCCAGACGCCCGTTGTTGTTCTCAATCAGGGCGTTGGCCGCGCTCAGAATGTTGCTGGTTGAGCGGTAGTTCTGCTCCAGACGGATAGTTTCCGCGCCGGGGAAATCGTTGAGGAAGCGCTGGATGTTCTCCACCTGCGCCCCGCGCCAGCCGTAGATCGACTGGTCATCATCGCCCACGATCATTACCTTGCCGGTATCACCGGCCAGCAGGCGGATCCACGCGTACTGGATGTTGTTGGTATCCTGGAATTCGTCCACCAGGATATTGGTGAAGCGTTCACGGTAGTGCTGCAGGATGTGCGGCTTGTTGAGCCACAGCTCGTGGGCGCGCAGCAGCAGCTCGGCAAAATCCACCAGGCCAGCGCGATCGCACGCTTCCTGATAGGCCTTGTAGACGTTCTGCCAGGTCTGCTCGACCGGGTTGCCGAAGCTCTGAATGTGGTGCGGGCGCAGCCCTTCGTCTTTCTGGCCGTTGATGTACCACATCGCCTGACGCGGCGGCCACTGCTTCTCATCGAGGTTCATCGCCTTGATCAGGCGCTTCAGCAGACGGAGCTGGTCTTCGCTGTCGAGGATCTGGAAATCCTGCGGCAGGTTGGCGTCCATGTGGTGCGCACGCAACAGGCGGTGCGCCAGACCGTGGAAGGTACCGACCCACATGCCGCCCTGGCTGGTGCCCATCAGCTGCGCGATGCGGTGGCGCATCTCCGCCGCCGCCTTGTTGGTGAACGTGACCGCCATGATGGAGTACGGCGAGCAGTTTTCCACGCTCTGCAGCCAGGCGATACGGTGAACCAGCACGCGCGTCTTACCACTGCCCGCTCCAGCCAGCACCAGCAGGTTGGTGCGCGAGGCGGCAACCGCGTCACGCTGTTTGTCATTAAGGCTGTCGAGCAGGTAAGAAACGTCCATTGGCACCGTCACGTCATGTCGGGCAGGCGAAGAGCATTCGCCAAAACCCTGTTAATTTATACAGAACAATTGATGATTATATCAGCGTCGTGAGGGATGCCAACCGCGAAATTTCCACGTGCGGCAGAAGACGGCTATCGGAGGCGATCATCAGGTCAGCGTTTTCCGGCTTGATCCAGCAGGCCTGCATGCCGCAGCGGATAGCGCCCGCCACGTCTGTGGTCAGGTCATCCCCCACGTGCAGGATCTCACCCAGCGGCAGGTTAAGCTTATCTGCCGCCAGATGGTACATGTCACTGAACGGCTTCGCGCGCCCGTGAGGACCCGCACGCAGCACGAATTCAAAGTAATCGCTCAGGCCAAACAGCTCTGGCTGGGCATTGCCGTTGGTGATGGCTACCAGCGGCCACTTTTCGGCAAGCTTCGCCAGCGTGTCGTGGGTTTCCTGCGGCACGTCGATACGGCTGCGCCATTTGGCGAAGTTTTCCATGGCCGCTTCCGCGCCAATGGCGGCATCCTGCGCGCTCAGGCCCACATTCAGCATCGCCTGCTCAACCGCGCGACGACGCCATTCGGTCACGTCGTGGTAAATGTCCGGCTCGGTCTCCCGCAGGGACTGGCGCAGCTTCTGGAAATCCTTGTTCTGTATCGCCTTCAGCGCGGGATGGTAGTTCTGCACAAACGCCAGGGACTCCTGCTCGGTACGCAGGATCACCTCGCGGTTGTCATAAAGAGTGTCATCAAGGTCAAACGTCAGGGCTGAGATCTGACCGAGTGGGCGGTAAAAACGCATTATTTCCCCCGTTTGGCGCGTGGATGCGCCGCGTCATACACCGAGGCAAGGTGTTGGAAGTCTAAGTGGGTATAAATTTGTGTTGTCGACAGGTTCGCATGGCCGAGCAATTCCTGCACGCCGCGTAGATCGCCGCTCGACTCAAGCATATGTGTTGCAAAGGAGTGGCGCAGCTTGTGCGGATGCACGTGGCTGTTAAGCCCCTGCTTAATGCCCCACTCCGCAAAGCGCTTCTGCACGTTACGCGCCGAGATCCGCTTGCCGAGTTTCGACAGGAACAGCGCATCTTCGTCGGAGCCAAACAGCCCGCGCAGGTCAAGCCAGTGCTCAATCCAGGAGACCGCATTGCGGCCAATCGGCAGGCGGCGCTCTTTGCTGCCCTTACCCATTACCCACACTTCGCCCGATTCCAGATCGAGATGCTTGAGATCAAGGTTGACGAGTTCAGACAGACGCAGCCCGGCACCGTACATCACCTCCAGCATCGCGCGGTCGCGCACGGCCAGCGGATCGTTCAGATCGATATCCAGCAGGCGGTTTACGTCGTCAACGTCAATATTTTTAGGCAGATGGCGCGGCGCCTTCGGCGTGGCGATCCCTTTTGCCGGGTTGGCTTTTAAGCCCCCCTGGCTGACCAGCCAGTCGAAGAAGCTGCGCAGCGCTGAGAGCCTGAGCGCCAGGCTCGCCGGGCTGAGGTTTTTTTTACGGCTACGCACAACAAACCCGCGTACCGTCGCAGCATCACATTGTTGCCAGCTTTTCAGGCCGATTTCGTCGGCGATCTGTATGATGGCATCAAGCTGACGCTGATAGTTAAGCAGCGTAATGGGGCTAAGTTGACGTTCCACGCCGAGATAGCGCAGAAAGCGCGAGACGTCAGTGGCGAGCAGTCCGTCCGTCATACGCGCTCAATCCAGCGCTCCAGCAGCTCAGGCAGCATCAGGGCGATCTCCTGCAGCAGGTGCGTGGCTTGCCCCTGCTCATAGTGATGCGCGTCGCGGCTGGTAAATAAGATGACGCCCAGATCGCCATCGCGCCCCATCAGCGACATCGCCACCGAGCCAATCGCTTTGGCCTCCGGCAACACCACCAGCAGCTCAGGTCCATTAAGCGGCCCCAGATAGTGGTGTTCATGGCCCAGACGCTGTATGCGCAGCGGTTCAAACGCCTGACGGCTCAGTGCCAGATGGGTAAATCCCGACGGCGCGCCGATGCGCCAGCGGTCAGGGAAAAGACGAATCGTTGCGCCCGCCAGCCCCAGCTCGCGCGCCCAGCGGTGGAAGCGGCTGAGGAACTCGTCAAGGCTGTGCGCCGACGCCAGACGCGCCTGCAGATGCAGCAGACGATAGAACAGGCTTTCGTTGGTGCTGGCCTGCTCCATCAGCAGCGTCATGTTCTCTTCGAGCTGGTTGATGTGGTTGCGCGCGCGCGCCATGTGCCATTCCACCAGCGACACGGTCCCGCGAACCGGATGCGGCACGCGCATCTCTTCGACGACGCGTGCATTGCGAATAAAAAACTCAGGATTGCGCAGCAGATAATCAACAACAGCTCTGTCGTCCAGTTCCGTCACTGTTTCCTGCAGTTCTTCCCCTGGTTGTTTCATAGATGGATAAACCCGTCATAGACATGTGCCGCCGGGCCAGTCATATACAGTGGATGACCCGGTCCTTTCCAGGCGATATCAAGCCGACCGCCCGGTAATTCCACGCGAACCTCTTCTGCCAGTAGCCCCTGGGAGATGCCCACGGCCACTGCCGCACAGGCTCCGCTTCCGCAGGCCTGAGTCTCGCCCGCGCCGCGCTCATAAACCCGCAGACGAATGTGCTCGCGCTTCACCACCTGCATAAAACCGATGTTCGCGCGCTCCGGGAAACGTTCGTGGCTTTCCAGCACCGGGCCGAGCGTTTCGACCGCCGCGGTTTCCACATCATCAACCTGAATCACGCAGTGTGGGTTACCCATTGAGACGACGCCGCACAATACTGTCTGCTCGGCCGCCCGCATAATATAGGTCTTTTCCGCTTTGTTTGCGCGAAACGGCACGACGGAGGGCTCGAAGTTAGGTTCGCCCATGTTCACGCGCACCAGCTCATCATCGGTGACGCTGAGCACCATGCGACCATTCGCCGTGCTGACGCGAATATCACGCTTGTTGGTCAGCCCTTTCAGGCGCACAAAGCGGGCGAAACAGCGCGCGCCGTTGCCGCACTGGTTAACTTCGCTGCCGTCTGCGTTAAAAATACGGTAGTGGAAATCGAGGTCGGGATCGTACGGCGGCTCAACCACCAGCAGCTGATCGAACCCCACGCCCAGATGCCGATCCGCCAGACGACGGATCAGTTCCGGTGAGAAAAACACATTCTGCGTTACCGCGTCGACGACCATAAAATCGTTGCCAAGGCCATGCATTTTAGAGAACTGCATCATTTGCTCCATTGCGCGGGTACAGAACGTTGTCGTCAGAGATTAACCTGAGTCGGGCCGCCGTTGTCGCCACGGTCGTTAGTGTTTGGCGTGGAAGACTCAATGCCGCTGTTAACCGGTTTCGTCGGCGGCGGTGCGGTTTTATCCGCAGGCGGAAAGTACAGTGGTCCCTTCAGTCCGCAGCCAGTCAGGCTAAACAGCGTGATGAGAACGGCAAGCGTTCGGAAAGCGTTTTTCATTATAAAGTTGCCCGTAAGTTCAAATCTGTTTCTATCATCGCAGGAGAAGACACAAAAGCAAGAGTTTGCCGCTTTCCTGCAACGGGAATTATTTAGGGTTATACTGCCGGCATCACGAAAAACAGGAACAAAACCATGAACGACAGTGAATTCCATCGCCTTGCCGACAACCTGTGGATGACCATCGAAGAGCGTATTGACGACTGGGACGGCGACAGCGATATCGATTGTGAAATCAACGGCGGTATCCTGACCCTGAGCTTCGAAAATGGCAGCAAAATTATTATTAACCGCCAGGAGCCGCTTCACCAGGTCTGGCTGGCCGCTAAACAGGGCGGCTATCATTTCGATCTGAAAGACGGGGAATGGGTTTGCGATCGCAGCGGCGTACCGTTCTGGGATCTGCTGGAACAGGCAGCGACTGCACAAGCGGGTGAGGCGGTGAGTTTCAGGTAGTTTTGTCGCCCGGCAACAGCGACTCGAACCGTAGGCCGGGTAAGCGTAAGCGCCACCCGGCGAAAAGGCTCAGGAGAAATACTGCTGCAACAGCGGCGCGGTGTCCTGATTGGCAGGCGCGGCAGGCGTGACGGCCTGGGTGCGGAACGGAATCACCTGCGTACGACCGTCGACGTTCACAATCTGGTAGAACTGCGGCAGGTTAAAGTTGATAAAGCTTGAGCCGTAGGTAAAGCGGTCATGCGAAGAGGAGTAGAAGCGGCTGACGTCGCGCACCAGCTCCTCTTTACTGCCTTCACAGTGGTGATACACCTCGGCGCGGTTGGTCTCATCCAGAATGTAGATGTTAAACCCGGCGTTATCACCCGACTCTTCAAAGAAGAACTGAATAATCCCTTCACTGGCAAAGCCGTCCACCACCTGCGGGAGCTTGACGTGGTTGGTTTCCACCTGCACCGACAGGCCATGCAACTTGTTATGCGAAATCGCGCCGTAGAATTCGATGGCGTTTTCCAGCTTCTGTACCGACACGTTGAGACGTTCAAAGAACAGGCCCCAGGTCTGACCGGAGACGCGCAGCGCCTTAAAGCGCCCGGTTTCCTGACGGGTACTGGAGAGACGCAGTTCGATACATTCCGAGACCAGCTGCTGCACGCGGGTACGAATCAATCCACGCAGGTGCTGGCTGTAGCAGAACACTTCCACGCTGTCCGGCGGCGCGGCATCCTGGTGCATCTTGCCGAGAATGGTTTTCAGCGCCTCGATCATCGCCTGCTCGCCGTTGAAGTGCAGGGTACGCACTTCGTTCCACGAGTTGCGGTAGAGCAGGTCCACGCTGCCGACCAGGCAGTTTTGCTGCTCGCCAAAGCTAAAGACGTCCAGCTTGCGGAAGTCAAAATGGACCACCTGATTGCGGAAGGCCGCCGTCGGGTCATATTCCAGGTTGACGATGATCGCCAGATGGCGAATCTCGCACGGGCTGTAGAGCGCTTTTGGCGTCGGCGCAGGCAGACGCAGCGGGAAGTGGTGCGACACATCCGCGACCATCTCCTGCAGCTTAGCGAGATCGACCACCTCGTTGCCTTTGATAAACAGGCGCGTGCGCGAGGTCAGCAGGCCGTTAAACCAGGCCCAGGCCACCAGCTTGTTCAGATAGCGGTTATATTCCAGCGGCTGATGGCTGATGATGGAATCCATGCTTGGCGCACGGTTGTACAGATACCACCCGGTGCGGTTCGCGCGGCCCGGCGGCACGTAGATAAAGGTCAGGTTCGGTTCTGACAGGTCAGGCGAAATCTGCGGGTTAACCAGCGTGACTTTACCCGGCAGCGCTTCAAACGCGGCGTACAGCTTACGGGTCAATACCCCGATATCCTGCGGACTGGCGGAAACGCTGAGGTTGTTACGGCGCGCAAAGCGGATCAGGTTACGGTAGCTTTGCATCATCGCATCGAGCAGTTCGTTGTGTGCTTCACGCACCTGATCGATTTTCCAGTTGGCCCGGTTGTCGAGCATGGACAGACGCGCTTCGTCCCATCCCCACTCTTTGACTAACTGACTGACCACTTCACGACGCCAGCCCACGCAGGCGCGCTCGCGGCTCAACTTCTCACAGACTTTGAGATAGAAACATCGACGCACCAGGTCAAGACGCGTAGTGTCATCAATGGCTTTCAGGTATTCGGTCACGCGCTCCAGCATCATGCAGTAGGCGTCGAGCCCGAAGGAGACAATTTCCCCGTCGTGCAGGCGCTGCTTGATGTCTTTCGCCAGCAGGCGCGGCGTCGGGTATTCCCAGGAATAGGCTTCAAGCAGCAGCGTTTTGAGCACCGCTTTGTACGGCGAGTCGATACTCTTATAGAGCTGCCAGAGGCTTGCGCCGAAGTACTCTTCCGCAGACAGAGAGCTGAGACCGCCGAGGTCCAGCCATTCGTTTGGCGTCAGTACGCCCTGCGCATAAAGCGACATGACGTAGTCATCGTAATGCTCTTCCTCTTCACACGGGACCATATTCCACAGAATACGCTTCCCGGCCAGACGCACAGCAGTACGGTAGAATTCATCCAGCAACAGGATGTGCTGGGTCGAGCCGCAGTCCTCACCACCCAGACTGCCGCTTTCGTTATGGCGGAAACGGTTTTCATCAATCAGGAAGAAGCTCACTTCCACACCGAGCGATGCCGCCCAGCTCTCCAGCAGGCTGCATTTACGCTGCAGCAGCTGACGCTCTTCGTTATCGAGCCAGGACTGATGGCAGACCCAGATGTCCAGGTCCGAAGAACAGCTTTGCCCTACCGATGAGGTGCTCCCCATTGAGTAAACACCGGTAATCGGCAGTTCACCTTTTGGGGACTCCTGCGGCGGCATGCCACGGTAGAGTTCCAGCTCGTTCAAATAATGCTGTTGGGTTTCATCAGGCGTGAAAAGGCAAATGCCCTGGGGAACGTTACCATCAAGGTAGCCAGGCATCAGCGGGTGGTGATAGTGCAATAATGTCGGCAGCAGACTGTATACCTGCTGGAAAGCAGGGCCCATAGCAGCAAGCGCGCGATCCACACGCAGTTGATTTATGGCATCCAGTCTCTGTTTCAGAGTCTCAATATAGAGGTACAAGACGTATCGCCTGATGTTTCCGGGTGTCGCAGCTATTCAAAACACGAGTAACAGCGGACCCACAGTATTTCAAAAAGATAACCGTTACCCTTTTTCGCCCTTATCATTTTTGGTGGTACCGACGAAAAAATGGTCTAAAACGTGATCAATTTAACACCTTGCCGATTGACCGTAAAGAAAGATGCGCTACATACAAGTGTAGCACCGTTCTGTACGTGTAAATTCCTGAATACGGCTATGGCTGACGAATACGCCGCCTTGTCCCTCTCACGCTTCATCAACCGTAAAACTGCCATCCCAGAGTCAACAATGTTAGGATGGTTAGCGATTGATAATGACGGTAACAAGCATGTTAGACAATGTTTTGAGAATTGCCACACGCCAAAGCCCTCTCGCGCTCTGGCAGGCACATTATGTGAAGCAGCGCCTGGAAGCCTGCCACAGCGGATTGCGCGTCGAGCTGGTGCCGATGGTCACGCGCGGTGACGTGATCCTCGATACGCCGCTGGCGAAAGTGGGCGGCAAAGGCCTGTTCGTCAAAGAACTGGAACTGGCATTGCTTGAGAACCGCGCCGATATCGCCGTACATTCGATGAAAGACGTGCCCGTCGAGTTCCCGGAGGGGCTGGGGCTGGTGACCATCTGCGAGCGCGAAGATCCGCGCGATGCGTTTGTCTCTAACCGCTATGACTCGCTCGACGCGCTGCCAGCGGGTAGCGTGGTTGGCACGTCCAGTTTACGCCGTCAGTGTCAGCTGGCGGAGCGTCGTCCCGATCTGATCATTCGCTCGCTGCGTGGTAACGTCGGCACGCGTCTGGGCAAGCTGGATAACGGCGATTACGATGCCATTATTCTCGCCGTTGCCGGCCTGAAGCGTCTGGGGCTGGAGGAACGTATTCGCGTGGCGCTGCCGCCAGAGCTGTCGCTGCCGGCTGTTGGTCAGGGTGCTGTCGGCATCGAGTGCCGTCTGGACGATGCACGTACCCGCGCGCTGCTTGCTCCACTGAATCATGACGAAACCGCTACTCGCGTAAAAGCGGAGCGGGCGATGAATACCCGCCTCGAAGGCGGGTGCCAGGTTCCGATTGGCAGCTATGCTGAATTGACGAATGGCGAACTGTGGCTGCGCGCGCTGGTAGGCGCCCCGGACGGTTCGCAGATGGTGCGCGGCGAACGTCGCGGAAAAGCGCAAGATGCCGAGCAGCTTGGCGTGTCGCTGGCGGAAGAATTGCTGGATAACGGCGCCCGCGAGATTCTGGCTGACGTTTACAATGGAGAACCCCCTGCATGAGTATTCTCGTCACCCGCCCTTCTCCCGCAGGAGAGCAGTTAGTGAGCCGTCTGCGCACACTGGGGCAGGTGGCCTGGAGTTTTCCGCTCATTGAATTCTCCCCCGGTCGCGAGCTCTCTGCGCTCGCCGACCAGATGAATACCCTTCAGGACGGTGACCTGCTGTTTGCGCTGTCGCAGCATGCCGTGGAATTTGCCCACGCACAGCTACAGCAGCAGGGACAGGCCTGGCCAACCGCCCCCCGCTATTTCGCGATTGGCCGTACAACGGCACTGGCACTGCATACCGTGAGCAGCGCGGACGTTCGTTACCCGTTAGATCGGGAAATCAGTGAAGTCTTGCTACAATTACCTGAATTACAAACTGTTGCCGGCAAGCGTGCGCTCATTTTGCGCGGCAATGGGGGCCGCGAGCTGCTGGGCGAAACGCTGCGTGAACGTGGTGCGAACGTGACGTTCGTTGAGTGCTATCAGCGCTGTGCAAAACACTACGACGGTGCGGAAGAGGCGATGCGCTGGCACGCGCGAGGCATCAATACGCTGGTGGTCACCAGCGGTGAAATGTTACAACAGCTTTGGACGCTGATACCGCTTTGGTATCGCGAAAACTGGTTACTCCGCTGTCGGCTTCTGGTCGTCAGTGAGCGTCTGGCGAACCAGGCCCGGGAACTGGGCTGGCAGGATATTCGGATCGCTGATAACGCCGACAACGATGCGCTGCTGCGCGCATTACAATAACTCTCAAATGGGAAGCCATAATGACGGAACACGACAAATCCTCCGCCGTGGTTGAAGAGACCAGGGAGACTGTGGAGACGACGCCACAGCCAGAGATGACTGAGAAAACCGCTGAGAAGAAAAACGGCAGCAACAAAACAAGCCTCACGCTGAGCGCGATTGCCATCGCCATTGCGCTGGCAGCGGGGGTTGGCCTGTATGGGCTGGTGAAGCAACAGAGCGCTAACCAGACGTCCACCAGCGACGCGCTGGTGAATCAGCTCACGGCCCTGCAAAAAGAGCAGGAGACGCAGAAAACCGAGCTGGAAGCCGTGATTAAGCAGCAGGCCGCGGCGCTCGCCGAAGCGAACAGCAAACAGGAAGAGTTGACCAAACAGCTGGGTGAAGTACAGCAGAAAGTCGCCACCATTTCCGGTACCGATGCCAAAACCTGGCTGCTCTCGCAGGCTGACTTCCTGGTGAAGCTCGCCGGACGTAAGCTCTGGAGCGATCAGGACGTCACCACTGCCGCCGCGCTGCTGAAAAGCGCCGATGCAAGCCTGGCAGATATGAACGACCCGAGCCTCATTACCGCCCGTCGCGCGATTACCGAAGACATCGCCAGCCTCTCCGCCGTCTCTCAGGTGGATTACGACGGCATTATCCTTAAAGTGAATCAGCTGTCGAATCAGATTGATAACCTGCAGCTGGCGGATAATAACGACGACGACTCCCCGATGGATTCCGACGGTACCGAGCTTTCGAGCTCCCTGAGCGAATGGCGCATTAACCTGCAAAAAAGCTGGCAGAACTTTATGGACAGCTTTATCACTGTCCGCCGTCGCGACGAGACTGCCGTACCGCTGCTCGCACCGAACCAGGACATCTATCTGCGCGAGAACATTCGTTCCCGCCTGTTGGTCGCTGCCCAGGCCGTGCCGCGTCATCAGGAAGAGACCTACAAACAGGCGCTGGATAACGTCTCAACGTGGGTACGCGCCTACTACAACACCGATGATGCGACGACCACCGCCTTCCTCGAAGACATTGATAAGCTCAGCCAGCAGAACATCACCATGAACGTGCCGGATAAGCTGGCCAGCCAGCCGATTCTGGAGAAATTGATGCAGACGCGCGTACGTAACCTGCTGGCACAGCCGGGCGTTCCGGCTGAGCAGACGAGCGGAGCGGCTCCAGCTACGACTCCTGCGCCTGAAAGCGCACCGCAGGGAGAGTAATGATGCTAAAAGTCCTCTTACTTTTCATCCTGCTGATCGCCGGGATCGTCCTGGGGCCTATGCTTGCGGGTCATCAGGGTTACGTCCTGATCCAGACCGATAACTACAACATTGAAACCAGCGTAACGGGTCTGACGATCATTCTGATCCTCGGCGTGGTGGTACTGTTTGCGATCGAGTGGATCCTGCGCCGTATTTTCCGTACCGGTGCCCATACCCGCGGCTGGTTCGTTGGCCGTAAGCGCCGCCGCGCCCGTAAACAGACCGAGCAGGCGCTGCTTAAGCTCGCAGAGGGTGATTATCAGCAGGTTGAAAAGCTGATGTCGAAAAACGCCGACCACGCCGAACAGCCGGTGGTGAACTATTTGCTGGCGGCCGAAGCAGCGCAGCAGCGCGGTGACGAAGCCCGCGCTAATCAGCACCTGGAGCGAGCGGCTGAGCTGGCTCACGGCGACCCGATTCCGGTGGAAATCACGCGCGTTCGTCTGCAGCTGGCACGCAATGAGAATCACGCGGCTCGCCACGGCATCGACCGTCTGCTGGAAGTCGCGCCGCGTCATCCGGAAGTGCTGCGTCTTGCCGAGCAGGCCTATATTCGTACCGGCGCCTGGGGCTCACTGCTGGACATCATTCCATCGATGGCGAAGGCCGAGGTGGGCGACGATGAACATCGTGACGAGCTTCAGCGTCTGGCGTGGATAGGCCTGATGGATCAGGCGCGCGCTGACCTGGGCAGCGACGGTCTGAAAACCTGGTGGAAGAATCAGAGCCGTAAAACGCGCCAGCAGGTTCCTCTGCAGGTGGCGATGGCGGAACATCTCATCGAGTGTGACGATCACGACACGGCTCAGGAGATCCTCCTCGACGGTCTGAAGCGCCAGTACGACGATCGTCTGGTGATGGTGATCCCGCGCCTGAAAACCAACAATCCTGAGCAAATCGAAAAAGTGCTGCGCCAGCAGATTAAAACCGTTGGCGATCGCCCGCTGCTATGGAGCACGCTCGGTCAGTCGTTGATGAAGCACGGCGAATGGCAGGAGGCGAGCCTCGCCTTCCGCGCCGCACTCAAGCAGCGTCCGGATGCCTTCGACTACGCATGGCTTGCCGATACGCTGGACAAGCAGCATAAGCCGGAAGAGGCGGCCGCCATGCGCCGTGATGGGCTGTTGCTGACGCTGCAAAATAACGGTACGCAGCAGTAATTCATCAGGAGGCCAGATGGCCTCCTTTTTTTATCGCCTTTCTCCTGCTACATTCTTTACACCCGCATCTGCAAACGAACCCGCCAATGTAACGATGTCTTTTCATTAACTTTTTTTCATACACGCGCACTTTCTGCGGCGTGGACTAAATCGTTTTTGAAAGGAAATCGTCATGAACTCGCTTTTATATGCGCTTATTGAAGCGCTGCGCTGCCACCGCTGGCTGCGCCTGCTTGCCTGTGCTTTTATCTTTTCTTCGCTGGGGAATGGCTTAACCCAGGTTGTGGTCTTCGGCTTACTGTTAGCGTGGTCAGCTCCGCCCGCTCTGCTCACCCTTGCTTTTCTTTTCGCGACGGTACCGGGATTTATCGGCAGTACGATCGGCGAAAAGCTATGCTCACGCTGGTCTCCGATTTCCCTGCTGATACTGACCGAAGGGCTGGGCCTGCTCGCCCTGCTCTTTCCCCTGCTTGGTGTGGGTTATCACAGCGTTGCCGCGCTACTCGCCGTACAATCCACCGAGGCGCTGCTCAGCGGGATGAGCTGGCCCGCGCTGACGTTGCTCTTTAAGCGCGGACTTAGCGAAGCAGAGCTGCCAGCTGCGACCTGTCTGGAAAATGTGATTTTTGCTTCGCAGGTATTGTTAGGGACTGGCCTGGGCGTGGTGCTGTTCCAGAAGACGTCCGTGTTTACCCTGCTGGCCATTGATGCCGCCAGCTTTCTCGGGTCACTGCTCATGCTATGGCTGGCTGGCCGCCGGTTTTCTGCGCCATCACTCCCGTCCTCCGGGGAAGAGGAAGCCCCTGCGGCATTACGCTGGCGGACGTTGACCGTTCGGCAGAAACGCAGTCTGCTCCTTCTGCCGTCACTGGCGGCCGTCGGCTCACCGGCTATGGCGCTGCTTCCGGCGCTGGCACAGCAAATCCATCCTCAGGATGCGGCGGGCCTTGCTCTGCCGCTGCTTTTCGCAAGAAGCATGGGTCAGCTTTGCGGTCCCATGCTGCTAAAGAAAGAGAGCCTGACGCGTTTTGTCGCTCACACGCCGCGCATCATCGTTTGTCTCGGCATCTTTCTGGCCGCTTACGGAACGCTACCGTTGTTGTCCGGATGGATGGCATGTGCACTGGGGGCGATTTTTATCGCACATCTGGCCTCGAATATTCTCTTCGCAGCCGGGACGTTTGGGGTACTCAGTAGTTTTCATCTCACGCAAACCGCTTCAGCCAGTGGGAAAGCCTGGCGCTGGCAAACGCTCAGCGCCTCTCTTTTCACCGGCATCGCTGCGGCAGTGGCTGCCGGGTTTGGCTCAGTAGCGGCACTCTATGCCGTCTCGTCAGCGGCCCTGGTGATGGTTGCCCTGATCGTGCGCCGGTATCGGGAATAAGGCATAAAAAAACGCCTGCTATAAAAGCAGGCGTTAAAACAGGTCTGTAAGACAACATATTTGGTGCTTCACTCAACGTTATGTCCATGGTGTCTGATGAGGCCGAAGCGACATCTGTCAGTGGACGATAAGCACCGTAAATGGCTCTGCGTCATTCCGGAGTTTATGAGGCACGAAGGCGAACATAAGAGATGGAATGAGCATCTACACGCATATTATTGCACGTAACGTGCCAGGTTCGCACCCAAAACATTTACATGACGCAACATTTTAAGATAAAAGGAAATTATGCTGTTAAGCGTCGTCTTAAGCCCAACAATGTATCGGTAAGGACAGAATTCTGTCGCCAGGAGGAGACAGCAAAATGGAAGTATAAATAATTGTTTTATTTTCAATGGATTGTATGTCGCTGAATCGCGACAATGAAACCGGACGCTGTCGGGGAATCACTACAGGGATGAAAAATGGCAGAAAACAAAAAACCCCGCCGAAGCGGGGTTCAAAATTGGTCGGCGAGAGAGGATTCGAACCTCCGACCCACTGGTCCCAAACCAGTTGCGCTACCAAGCTGCGCTACTCGCCGATGTACTGCTTTTTTGAATTTTTAGTTCAATTCATTTAAAAAGTCGTGGTGCGAGGGGGGGGACTCGAACCCCCACATCCTAAGGACACTAACACCTGAAGCTAGCGCGTCTACCAATTCCGCCACCTTCGCAATTCACAACTCTTTCAATAATGGGGTGGCTAATGGGATTCGAACCCACGACAACTGGAATCACAATCCAGGGCTCTACCAACTGAGCTATAGCCACCACTGTATTCTTTCACGCGGTACTGACTACTTCTCAGACCACCGCAGCTCTAGCGCCGGGACTAAAATGGCGCGCCCGACAGGATTCGAACCTGAGACCTCTGCCTCCGGAGGGCAGCGCTCTATCCAGCTGAGCTACGGGCGCTTAGCGCCGTTGCGGGGCTGGATATTACGTACCTCCGTCCCCGCTGTCTAGTGCTTTTTTGAAAAAAATGCGCGTTTGGTTATGGTTTGCACATTTTGCCGCTTATTCCTCCACTTTCTGCGTGGTGGCACGGCGACCCAGGCCAAAAAGCTTATAGGCAGCCGTCACGGCGGCCAGGAAGATCACCCCGACAAACAGCGACATGCGGGTATCTTCATTAAAGTACATTCCGATTAATACGCAAATCAGGAACGCCATCGTCAAATAGTTCGCATAGGGGAACAGAATTGAACGGAACGGATGGCTTTCAATCGCCTTTTTATGCGCATGACGGAAACGCAGCTGGCTAATGAGGATAACAAACCACGGCACCATGCCCGGAAGGACGCTGGCGCTGTAGACGTAAACGAACACCCGCTGCGGATTAGGAATGATGTAATTCAGGCAAGATCCAATCAGCAGGATTGCAATGGAGACCGCCACGCCCGCCACCGGCACCCCGGCACGTGAAACTTTACTCATTGCCGCAGGCAGTTGGTTATTCTTCGAGAGCGCATAGAGCATACGCCCACAGCTGTACATCCCGCTGTTACAGCCTGACAGCGCGGCCGTCAGGACCACAAAGTTGATGATGCCCGCCGCCGCCGTGATACCAATTTTGGCGAAGGTTAAAACAAACGGGCTGCCCGTCGAGCCTATTTCGTTCCACGGGAAGATGGTCACGATAACGAAGATAGCGCCCACATAGAAAATCAGGATGCGCCAAAGCACTTTGCCCACCGCGCTACGCAGCGTGACCTGTGGATTTTTCGCTTCACCGGCGGTAATACCGATCAGCTCTACGCCCTGGTACGACGCTACAACGATACACAGCGCCGTCAGGAAGCCCTTCCAGCCGCCGGCAAAGAAGCCGCCGTTTTCGGTCAGGTTACCAAAGCCGATAGCATGTCCACCGTTGCCAAAGCCGAAGAAAATCACGCCCAGGCCGACGACAATCATCACGATGATGGTGGTGACTTTGATCATCGCAAACCAGAACTCGATCTCACCGTAAAGACGCACGGCGGCCAGGTTTGCCAGCGCCACCAGCCCCACGGCAATGAGCGCGGGTATCCACTGAGCCATATCCGGGAACCAGAACTGGACGTAGACCCCTATCGCGGTGATCTCTGAGATGCCCACCGCCATCCACATAAACCAGTATGACCAGGCCGTCAGGTAGCCGAAGAACGGGCTCATATAACGATGCGCGTAAACGGCGAAAGAGCCGGTTACCGGCTCCAGGAAGAGCATTTCGCCCATGGAACGCATGATGAAGAAAACAAACAGCCCGGCGATAATGTACGCCAGTAATACGGAAGGGCCTGCCCACTTGAGCGTGCTTGCGGAGCCCATAAACAGGCCCACGCCGATAGTGCCGCCCAGCGCTATCAGTTCAATATGACGAGCTTCCAGCCCACGCTGCAGCTCCGGTTTTTTCTCTGCCATAGATCCTCGATTGTGTTTGCTGTTTCCCGGCTTAAGACCGGGTATTGTTTTTTAGGGGGACTAAAATACGGAGCGAATGGTTTCTTAAAATCTGCCAAATGGCAAACGATGCATTAAAAAAATGAATGCATTGCACAGATTATCAGCAGTTTTGCAGGCGAGTTGCAGCGCGAATAGCATATCGCGCTACATTTTCATTACATTTTTCCGGTGTAATGCCAGACGAGGTAGCGAAGCAGACGGATCTGTCGTTTAATGCGTGTCGGTTGCGATAGCAGACGATACAACCACTCCAGCCCAAGATATTGCCAGACTGTTGGCGCACGCTTAACGTGGCCGGTAAAGACGTCGTACGTGCCGCCGACGCCCATGTAGAGGGCATCCGGGCAGACCAGGCGGCAGTCACGCATCAGAATCTCCTGGCGCGGGGACCCCATCGCCACGGTGACAATCTTTGCCCCGCTGTCACGAACGCGCTCAAACAGCGTCTGCCGATCTTCCGGTTTGAAGTAACCATCCTGGCTGCCGACAATATTAACATTCCATTGACGACGCAGTTTCTCCTCCGTCTGGGCCAGTATCTCCGGCTTCCCGCCAATCAGGAACACGGGCGTACCCTGCGCGCCTGCGCGGGCCATAAGCTGCTCCCAGAGATCGGCCCCCGCCACGCGGGAAACATTAGCGTCAGGATACTTTTTACGGATAGAGCGGACCACGCTGATCCCGTCCGCGTATTTAAATTCGGCCGCTTCAATCAGGCTTTTGACTTCCGCGTTATCCTCAACCGCCAGCATTTTTTCCGCGTTGATGGCCACCAGCGTACCGGATTTCATCTGGCCGTCGGCGAACAGAAAGTCCAGCGCGTGCTGCATGTCGCGCCAGCCAATAAGCTGCAGGCCACGTAGCGCATAGCGCGGTGCAGAAATTCTATCAGTCATTACTATCCTTACTCAGACTTGCGACAGCGTTGTGCTGCCCTGCCGCTCGCGCTTGTGCACAAGCCCGGCGCTGTCAAACAGCCAGTACAACAGTTTGGCCAGTAACAGGCAGACGCCGAAAACAACCATGAAGAACACTACGCGCGAAACGAACGAGTCCAGCCCTTCGCGCGCCAGAACGATCATATTGAAAATGGCACCAAAGCAGAAACTGTGCAAAATGGCTGCTTTATAGCGGTTGGTCTCTTCGTTGCCACGCACGTAAAGCCAGTCGAACCACTTGATAATCAGCCCCACGGCAACCGCCCCGGGCAGAATGAACCACGCCCCGCCCATCACCACCAGGGAACCGATCAGCGTGGGTGAAATTGCCAGACCGGAATGGTTGTTCAGCACTTCCCAGGTAAAATAGTTCGCGGTATTGAGCACCACACCAGGGCGATCCGGCCATAGCCAGGAAGGGATAAAGACGTAGAAGTCGCGAACAATCGGCGCCAGCCCCTGAAAATCAATCTTGTCGTAGTTTTGCAGCAGTAATGCCAGGTTTTCCCACGGCGAGAACGTATCGCGCGTGAGGTAGAGGAACGTATAAAACGCCTCATCACCCGCCACGTTCATTCCGTACCGCTTCAGCGCCAGCCAGAACATCCCCACAATGCCAAACACGCCTGCCGCAACCAGCATCCACAGCGAGATCCAGCCGCGGATGATGCCGATAAACAGGAAGATGGCGAAGGCGATGATAATGTTCGCGCGCGTGCCACCCACAATCATGTAGGTCAGGATACCAAACGCGACGGTACTGACCAGGAAGAATAGCCACGCTTTGCTGTCCTGGCGCAGGAAGAAGATCACCAGCATCGCCGGGATGAAGAAGTAGAAGAAACGCTTAAGCGCCACGCCCGAAACCTCGGCCGAAAAAATCTGGCTGTAGGAGTGAAGCTTAAACAGCAGGAAGCCGTTATGCATGAAGAAGATGCCGACGCTGACCAGGGCGATGGTCATCAGCATCACCCATGTCAGGTGGGTTTCCACCCTATTCATGTTAAAGAGCGCCCGACGCGGGGCAGCTGTCTGCGCTGAACGCAGACGCGTTTTATAGGTGACGTAGTAGACCGCATAGAAGCAGATCGCCGCCAGAAGCGCCTGGAGCAGAATATCCGGCGGCGCGACGCTCACGTCAAAACGGAAGACCAGAATGCTGGTGAGCGGGAAGCCGAAAAAGAACGTCAGCAGGAACAGTAACGAGAAGAAGACGTTAAAGTTGAAGCGCACCCGGCGGAATTCAAACCAGGTGAGCGTGGCGATAAACAGGGCGCTCAGAAGCCAGACAACCAGTAAGCCGCTGAATTGCAACTGACTCATGCTTTGTCTCCTGAAGCGATACGCAGCGCGCGGTGCCACGGCGTGAGATAATTCGGGCTGAAAAAATCGATGCTGTTTTTATCCACCAGCGTGAGCTGACGTTGAGCTTCACGTACCACCTCGACGTTCAGTGTGTCTGAGGTAAACAGCACCGGAATATGCTGCTCGGCCATGTCCTGCCAGAACGGGTTGTCGCGGTTGAGCACGCACGGTACCCCCGCCTGAATCAGCAGACACAGTGTGCCAATTCCCTGCTGTCGGGCAAAGATGAAATAGCCGAGATCGCATTTTCTCAGCAGTGCGAGATATTCCTCAAATTCCAGCTTATCGCTGAGGATGTGCAGATTTTCTGCGCTAAACAGCGTCAGTCCCTGCTGGCGAACCTCGTCAATGTAGGCGTCATTGTTGGCGGGATAGCCCATCGGCACCACCACGTTCACCGTGTCGCCAAACTGCTGATGCACCGCCCTGAGCGCCGCGACATGTTCATTACTGCGATCGCCGGAATTCCCCACCAGGATCGTCAGCTTGCCTTCACGCACCGCGTCATTGGCCATGGCGTTCAGCGCCGGATCCATGCGGGTGGGGAAATAAAGCAACTCGCCGCGCACGTTGGGGTGCTGTTTAGCAAAATAGTTGAGATCGCCGCGGGTAGCAAAAACGCAGCCCACGCGCCCCTGCGCCATGCGACGCAATGGATAGAAAAGACGGAATTTCCAGCCGCGGGAGACTTCGTAGAGATCGGCTCCCCAGATATGCCAGCTGCACTGAGAGGGTTTAATCCCTCCGCTGAGAAGTGCCAGCCACAGGCCGGTGTTAAACTGCCCGTGGAAGAAGAATCGTTGCTCGCGGTCGGCTTTCGCCCTGGCAACGACCGCCTTTGCCAGCGTGGCCTTATCTGGCCAGAAGCGAATCGTCAGCGCCGGAAACGCCTCGCTCAGGCCCTTATCCTGACCTGCAACCATAAACTCACGCGCATCAGGATCCCCCGATGCAAGCTCGTCGTTGAAGAACCGCAAAACGGTCTGGTTATGGTGTGGGATATCCGATCCCAGGATGTGAATCAGTGCAGTCATGCGCGTTTACGCCACAATAAAAATACACCGCAACAGGCGGCGAAATAAACGATATAGGTTGCCATGTAGGCCTGAGCCGCCCCCAGCGCGCCGTGCGCGGGTATCAGCCAGTGCGAGAACGAGGTCAGTAATGCAAACTGGCTAATTTCCGCCAGGATATACAGCCGCAGGGAGGCTTTTGCTATCACCAGATAGCCGAAAACGTAAGCCCCCACTTTCAGTACATCACCCACCAGCTGCCAGGCAAAGAGTTCGCGCATGGCGATGAATTTCGCCGAAAACAGCAGCCAGATGGCGACATCGCGCAATAGCCAGACGGTAAAGCTGGCAGCCGCTACCGCCGGCAATACAAAGCGCAGCGACCGGAAAATCTCACGCGTAATATCCTGTCTGGAGGTCAAACGCGATAAGGTTGGCAGCAAATAAACGCTAAAGGAAGCCGTGATAAACTGGAGATAGGCGTCGGAAATACTGCTTACGCCCTGCCAGATCCCCACTTCATCCCAGCTATAATGCGCCGCTAGCAGGTTACGCATCATCACGTAGGCCACCGGCAGCGTGACGGAGGTGATGAGCGCCATCAGGGTAAATTTACCCAGCTGGCTGGCAAGCAGCGTGTCCCATTGCGGCTTGAGGTAGCTCAGGGGGATGACGCCCCGACGCATCAGCATAAATGCTGCAGGCACAACCACCAGCGCCGGAACCAGCGCCAGCCCCAGCAGTGCGCCTTCGTAGCCCCCCAGGCGATAGCAGAAATAATAGGCAATCACGCCGATAACGCTGCCCAGGATTAACGCAATCGCGTTTCCGGCCGCATCACGAAACCCTTTCATCAGCGCCAGCAGCAGGTTAGCCCAGGCAATCCCCATCTGCACCAATGCGACCAGACGCACCAGCCCCTGATAGTGGGTGTGACCGAATAATCCCTGACTGATGGGCGCCGCCGCCAGCAGAAAGATAATCGCCATCAGGGTCGAAAAACCCGTGACCATCGCCGAGGAGGTGCCCACGACCCTGCGAAGCTGGGCTGCATCATCATGATACTGCGCAACGTATTTGGTCACGCCGTTGAAGATACCGGCACCGGCCAGCACCCCAAGGACGGTGACAAGCTGGCGGAAATTACCCGCCAGCCCCACGCCAGAGGGGCCAAATGAGACAGCCAACAGCTTGACGACCAGCAGCCCGGCGCCAATTTTTACAAGCGTGGACGCGGCGGTCCACACCGATGCTTTTGCCAGAGACATATCAGCCGAAATAGCTCAGAAGGGTATTAATCACCGTACGCTGGTTAACTGGCGCGAGGTTGTAGAACAGAGGCAGACGAAGCAACCGCTCACTTTCTTTGGTGGTGTAACGGTCTTCACCCGCGAAGGTTCCAAACGCTTCGCCCGCCGGGCTGGAGTGCAGCGGAATATAGTGGAACACCGCCATAATTTCGGCTTCTTTCAGCCAGGCGATAAGCTCGCTCCGGTCGTCGTTATCGCGCAGCTTGATGTAGAACATGTGCGCGTTGTGGACGCAATCTGCCGGGATAGTCGGCAGCTCAATACGCCCGGCTTTGGCCAGAGGCTCAAGCGCATCGTAATAGGTTTGCCACAGGGAAAGGCGCTGCAGGTTGATGCGATCCGCGGCTTCCAGCTGCGCCCATAGGTACGCGGCCTGCAGATCCGCCATCAGATAGCTGGAGCCAATATCGCGCCAGGTGTATTTGTCGACCTGGCCGCGGAAGAACTGGCTGCGGTTGGTGCCTTTTTCGCGGATCACCTCCGCACGCTCCACGAGCGCCCGATCATTAATCAGCGTCGCGCCACCTTCTCCGCCTGCCGTGTAGTTTTTGGTTTCGTGGAAGCTAAAGCAGCCGATATGGCCGATGGTACCCAGCGCGCGTCCCTTGTAGGTCGACATCACGCCCTGGGCGGCATCTTCCACCACAAACAGGTTATGTTTTTTGGCGATGGCCATGATGGTGTCCATTTCACAGGCCACGCCCGCGTAGTGAACCGGCACGATCGCGCGCGTTTTGTCGGTGATCGCCGCTTCAATCAGCGTCTCATCAATATTCATGGTATCCGGGCGGATATCCACAAAGACGATTTTCGCCCCGCGCAGGACAAACGCGTTCGCCGTGGAAACGAAGGTGTAGCTCGGCATGATCACTTCATCGCCGGGCTGGATATCCAGCAGCAGCGCGGCCATTTCCAGCGATGCCGTACAGGACGGGGTCAGCAGCACTTTGGCGCTGCGAAAACGCTGTTCCATCCACTGCTGACAGCGACGGGTAAAACCGCCGTCACCGCAGAGTTTGCCGCTGCCCATGGCAGACTGCATATAGTCGAGTTCCGTTCCGACGACGGGTGGTGCGTTAAATGGAATCATCTTGTCACCTGTATAACCAGTAGGCGGTGGCGTCGATGTTGGCACCACTCGCAATATAACGTTTAAGCGCGGCGGTGTTGCCCACCTGGGTCGCCACCCGCAGCGTCTCAACCTGCTGCTGCTGCGCCCAGTGCAGCGCCGCCTGCATGAGCTTCTCACCCATGCCACGCCCGGCTAATAAGCCAATACGCGCCTCGCGCGCGTTGAGCTTGCGAAGCGAGACGAACCCCTGGAGTTGACCGTCCCCTGCGCGGAAAACCAGGCAGACGTGATCAAAGGTGCCTTTAACCGCATTCTCTATCCACTGGGCATAGAAACGTCCGCTATCGTCAGGTGCATACCAGGGCGTACGAAAGCGACTCTGCGCAAACGCCTGAGCCGCCATCTGACGCAGCACGGGAATATCCTGTTCGGTTGCCATTTCCACACCGGGCGCATCGTGCCGGGTGAGGGTTATAGAAAGGTCTGCCTCACCTTCAACCAGCTGAAAGCCGCGTTGCTGGAGCGCGTCAAGCAGGTCGGTGCGGTCCGCCGGGATCTTCGCCTGAATCCGTTGCCAGGCGTTCAAATCTGATTCAGCCAGTACCGGCGCATCATCGCGCAGGCGCACAATGGCCGACGGCAGGCCAAAAAAGGCACTCTCCCACTGCAGGGGCTCGAGTACCCCGTTCAGGCTGTTCAACGCCAGACGCCTTTGGTATCAACCACATACTGCTGACGCACCGCATCACCAGGCGTCGCTTTAAACGCTTTATGATCCACCAGCAGCACCAGTACGTCCGCCGTCGCCAGCGCCTCATCCAGCGCTGTCAGCGTGCAGTGCCCCGCCAGTTTTGCCGGCAGTTCATGAATATTCGGCTCAACCACCAGCGTTTCACCCTTGTGCCATTCGGCAATCATCTGAGCAATTTCCATCGCCGGGCTTTCACGCAGGTCGTCAATATTCGGTTTGAAGGCCAGACCAAAGCAGGCAATTTTCAGCTCGCTGGCGCGCTTGCCGCTCTCTGCCAGACAATCCGCTACCGTGGTTTTGACCTGATTGAGCACCCAGTGAGGTTTGCTGTCATTGACTTCACGGGCGGTGCGAATCAGGCGCGCCTGCGCTGGGTTCTGCGCCACAATAAACCACGGATCGACGGCGATACAGTGTCCACCCACGCCCGGGCCTGGCTGGAGAATGTTGACGCGCGGATGGCGGTTAGCCAGGCTAATCAACTCCCATACGTTAATCCCCTGATCGGCGCAGATCAGCGACAGTTCGTTCGCAAAGGCGATATTGACGTCGCGGAAGCTGTTTTCCGTCAGCTTACACATCTCGGCGGTGCGGGAGTTGGTCACCACGCATTCGCCTTCCAGGAAAATCTTGTACAGCGCGCTGGCGCGTTCGGAACAGACGGGCGTCATACCGCCAATGACGCGGTCGTTTTTAATCAGTTCGACCATAACCTGGCCCGGGAGTACGCGCTCCGGGCAGTAGGCGATATTGATATCTGCCTGCTCCCCCGCCTGTTGCGGGAAGCTTAAATCAGGGCGCGCGTCGGCCAGCCACTGCGCCATCTGCTCGGTAGCGCCGACGGGAGAGGTCGATTCCAGAATCACCAGCGCCCCTTTCTTCAGCACAGGGGCAATGGACTTCGCCGCCGCCTCGACGTAGACCATGTCGGGCTCATGGTCGCCTTTAAAGGGCGTTGGAACGGCAATCAGGTAGGCATCCGCTTCAACGGGCGTCGTGCTGGCACGCAGGAAGCCGCCCTCCACCGCCTCTTTCACTACACGATCCAGATCGGGCTCGACAATATGAATTTCGCCACGGTTAATGGTTTCCACCGCACGGGCGTTGATATCCACACCGACAACCTGTTTCTGACGAGAGGCAAACGCCGCCGCGGTGGGCAAGCCAATGTAGCCAAGACCAATGACAGAGAGGGTAGTAAAACTCATAGCGATACCTGATTGTGTTTAAGTGCATGCAAAATACGGCCACAAGCCTGCCCGTCTCCATAAGGATTATGGGCCCGGCTCATCGCCTGATACGTTTCATCGTCATGCAGAAGGCGCGTGACCTCTTCGACGATGAGCTGCGCGTTGGTGCCAACCAGACGCACCGTCCCGGCTTTCACCGCTTCCGGACGTTCGGTGGTTTCACGCATCACCAGCACCGGCTTGCCAAGAGAAGGCGCTTCTTCCTGAATGCCGCCGGAATCGGTAAGGATCAGCCAGGCATGGTTCATCAGCCAGACAAACGGCAGGTAGTCCTGCGGTTCAATCAAAAGGACATTTTCCACATGACCCAGGATGCGGTTAACCGGTTCGCTGACGTTAGGATTGAGATGGACCGGATAGACAATCTGCACATCGTCGTTCTGCGCGGCGATTTCAGCCAGCGCGTGACAGATTTGCTCAAAGCCCCGGCCAAAGCTTTCGCGTCGGTGGCCCGTCACCAGTATGGTTTTTTTACCGTTGTGCAGGAAGGGATAGCGGGCAGCGAGTTCTTTCTTAAGATCGTCGTTTGCGAGGACGCGGTCACGTACCCAAATTAACGCATCGATGACCGTATTGCCGGTCACAAAGATTTTGTTATCAGCGATATTTTCACGCAGCAGGTTCTGACGCGAGTTTTCCGTTGGCGCAAAGTGGTACATCGCCAGGTGGCCCGTTAGCGTGCGGTTGGCTTCCTCCGGCCACGGCGAATACAGATTGCCGGTACGCAGACCCGCCTCGACATGCCCCACGGGAATACGTTGATAAAACGCGGCCAGGCTGGTCGCCACGGTCGTGGTGGTATCTCCGTGTACCAGCACCACGTCAGGCTTGAATGACTCCAGGATCGGCTTGAGATCTTGCAGTATGCGACAGGTTATCTCCGTCAAGCCTTGCCCCGGTTTCATAATATTAAGGTCGTAATCCGGGACGATGGAAAAGAGCGTTAAGACCTGGTCAAGCATCTCACGGTGCTGGGCCGTGACGCAGACTTTCGCTTCAATATCAGGATCGCTGGCCAGGGCATGAACCAGAGGTGCCATCTTAATGGCCTCCGGCCTGGTGCCAAATACGGTTAGTACTTTCACATCGATTCTCTTCGATTAGGCGATGAAGGCCGCAGCCTTCATCGTAGACGGCATTCTTAGTTTGTGCGACGACGCGTTAACGCCACGCCAGCGCCCGCCAGTGCACCGACAATCCCCCACATGATCATCAGGAATGCACGACGCGGACTGTCGCGTTTTACAGGTTCTTCAGGCGTTCGCAAATAACGATAGGTCTGAAAACGCGGGTCCAGAGAGGGACCGACATTAAGCGTATTGAGCATCGCGCGATTTTGATCGTAATCGAGGTCAACATCAGGACCGACGGCCTGGAGATTTTCCAGGCGTGCCTGCAGCATAGGGCGACCAAGAAGGAACATTTCAGAGTCAGGCAGTTCATCAGCCGGCACGTCCGTCTCACTACGGGAAATATTGTGCTGTTCCGCAATTTTCAGCGCCTGCTCAATGTTGTGTACACGGCGAGTGAAAATCGCTTTAGCCACCTCTTCCTGACGTTTCACCTGGGCTTTCATCTGGATGGTACGGGCCGCCCAGGCGCCTTTAAGCTCTTCGTTAAGATGGCTTGCGGCACGCTGGCTGGCAAACGCGACGTATTGACGCAGCAGGTTGTTGGCATCCGGCGCGGTTTCTGCAATCAGCTTGACGCTGTCATTCACGTTACGCAGCGCGTCGCCCGGCATAAACTGAATATTGTTAATCAGATCGTCCAGCAGGGCGGCATCGGCTTTGGTGTTATCAACTCGACGCTGCTTGTAGTAATCCGTCTGGGACCAGAAGTCGCGACGCGTATCCCACGAAGCCAGTTGCATCACAAACTCTTTATAGGCCTCATCCATAACGGAAACCTGATCTGGCGTGGCGAGGTTGGCTTTGATATCCAGGTTTCGCAGGAATTGCTGCTGGGAATAGTATCCCCCAAGCATGTTAACCGTTGGTTTGTCCGTGATTGCCGTGGCGCTCCATTCCTGTTTTGCAAAGAACGTATAGGCCAGCGCTAACAGTGCAAATCCCAGCGCGATCCCCGCAATCCAAAGTTTGCCTGCCCATAACACGCGAAACAAACCCCGAATATCCAGTTCATTCTCTGTTACCACTGATTTCGCTCCCGCCAACGGTTGAGTCATCATAGTCCCGGTTTTATTTAGTTAATGTTGTGTTTTTGCCACTGTTACGACGCATCCGGCGTTTAATACGTTTTATGAACCGCGCCACTTTCCATGCGCGCTTAATGCAGTAGCCGTACAGGAAAAATGCTAGCAAGAATAATACCAACATGACCCATTCTGGCACAAAATGAGCATACTCCGCGGCAACACCCACTCCCGCAAGGATAGCAGCCGCTACGGTTATCAAAACAAATGCCTGTCTGGAGGTGAATCCAGCTCTCATGATCAAATGATGAATATGCTGTCGGTCGGCTGAGAAGGGACTCATCCCTTTGCGCAAGCGGCGATACATTATCGCAACCATATCCATTAACGGGATAGCGATAATCCACAACGCGGTAACAGGGCTGATAGGATGGACTTGTCCCTGAGTCGTTTCCAGCAAGATCCAGATGACGGTAAACCCAATAAGTGTACTGCCCGCATCACCCATAAAGACTTTATAGCGACGCCCCAGCGCACCGAGGTTTAACAGGATATAAGGCAGGATGGCGGCAATCATGGCGAAGCACCACATAGCAAGACTATATTGTCCGTCAAACCACAAAATAAAACCGATCGCGGCAAATGAGACGCAGGAGAGTCCCCCCAGCAAGCCATCAATACCATCGACCATGTTGAATGCGTTTATAGCCACCCATACGGCGAAAAGCGTCAGAAAATAGCCGAACGGGCCGAGCACCATCTCCCACGAGCCAAAAATATAGCCCAGGCTACTCAAGTAGAGTTTTGCTGAGACCATCATGGCAATGCCAACTGCCGCCTGCACAAAGGCGCGAATTTTAACGCTGATGTCATAACGATCGTCAAGCGCGCCGACGATAACCAGTACCGTTGAACACATCAGGTATAATTTGACATGTGGGACATAGTAGTTAGCAATTGCGAAGGCATAGCAAATACCAGCAAATACTGAGATACCACCCACCAGGGGGATCATACCCTGATGACGTTTCCGGAAGTTGGGTTTATCCACTAACCCCACGTATTTCGCCACCTTACGCGCAATAAACAGAAAACAGGTGGTGAATAAAAAAATACTGGTTAGATCAGTAAACGTATCGAATAGGTTCACAATGGATTCTCAACAAATGTTAGTCTCGGAAGTATAACCATGAAGGCTCATAGCCCGAAGGTAAAAGTAAACCTCTTGTGACCTCATTTGTATATTATTCAAGCTATTAATGTTTTTACTCTACGAATCGTCTTATTGTTACACCTACACGTCAAAATTGGGAGTAGGTGGTACTAGCGTATAGTCCATAAAAGAAAAACGCCACGTAAAAACGTGGCGTTCGCTGGCTTTATTTGCGTTACGAGCGTTTCATCATGTCGAAGAAATCGTCGTTGGTTTTGGTCATCGCCAGTTTGTTAATGAGGAACTCCATCGCGTCGATTTCACCCATTGGATGGATGATTTTGCGCAGGATCCACATTTTCTGCAGCTCTTCCTGAGTGGTGAGCAGTTCTTCTTTACGGGTACCGGAACGGTTGTAGTCGATAGCCGGGAAGACGCGTTTTTCAGCGATCTTACGAGAGAGGTGCAGTTCCATGTTGCCTGTACCTTTAAACTCTTCGTAAATCACTTCGTCCATTTTGGAACCGGTATCGATCAGCGCCGTCGCGATGATGGTCAGGCTGCCGCCCTCTTCCACGTTACGTGCAGCACCGAAGAAGCGTTTCGGACGATGCAGGGCGTTAGCATCCACACCACCGGTCAGCACTTTACCAGACGCTGGCACCACGGTGTTGTAGGCACGCGCCAGACGGGTGATGGAGTCGAGCAGGATGATCACGTCTTTCTTGTGCTCAACCAGGCGTTTTGCCTTCTCAATAACCATTTCCGCAACCTGAACGTGGCGAGATGCTGGCTCGTCGAAGGTTGAAGCAACCACTTCACCTTTAACCAGACGCTGCATCTCGGTCACTTCTTCCGGACGTTCGTCAATCAGCAGCACCATCAGCACACAGTCTGGGTGGTTATAGGCGATGCTCTGTGCGATGTTCTGCAGCAGCATGGTTTTACCCGCTTTTGGCGGCGCCACAATCAGACCACGCTGGCCGCGACCAATAGGTGATGCCAGATCCAGAACACGCGCGGTTAAGTCTTCGGTCGAACCGTTACCACGTTCCATGCGCAGGCGAGAGTTCGCGTGCAGCGGCGTTAAGTTCTCAAAGAGGATCTTATTACGCGAGTTTTCAGGTTTGTCGAAGTTAACTTCATTGACTTTCAACAGCGCAAAGTAGCGTTCACCCTCTTTAGGAGGACGAATCTTACCTGAAATGGTGTCACCAGTGCGGAGGTTGAAACGGCGGATTTGGCTGGGGGATACGTAGATGTCGTCAGGGCCGGCGAGGTAGGAGCTGTCTGCAGAGCGGAGGAAACCAAATCCGTCTTGCAATATCTCCAGCACACCGTCGCCAAAGATATCTTCGCCACTCTTAGCGTGCTGCTTCAGGATGGCGAAAATGATGTCCTGCTTGCGCATACGAGCCTGGTTTTCCAGCCCCATATTTTCGCCGAGAGTGATCAGCTCAGAAACCGGCGTATTCTTTAATTCGGTAAGATTCATAATGGTGTGGGTTCTTAAACTCGGGGTGATTCTCGAACTTAATGTTGTGAATGGTATGGCAGGGTCATCCATGCCTGTTTAGCGGCCATCAACTCATGTCTGTTCGCTGTCTGGTCACAGGGAAAGAACGCAGAACTGAAACGACAAGACGGATTGAGTGACAAGCCCGGAATTTAGCCACTTCACGCACTGGATATGTCAACAGCGGGAAGTATCGGGTAAAACAAGATTCAAACAACAAGATATGTTTAAAACGAAGTCATAGCTAACTTAGCACGACTTCAGCCGGGCGTCCAGAGTTCCAGATCATTTAGCCGGGAGCTCTGAACGCGCAGCGGAGAAACCTTACGCCAGGTTAGCGTCCAGGAACTCTTTCAGTTGACCTTTGGACAGCGCGCCCACTTTGGTCGCCGCCACTTCGCCGTTTTTGAACAGCAGCAGGGTCGGAATGCCACGGATACCGTATTTTGGTGCGGTGCCCGGGTTCTGGTCGATGTTCAGCTTGGCAACGGTCAGTTTGCCCTGATATTCGTCGGCGATCTCATCCAGAATCGGGGCGATCATTTTGCAAGGACCACACCATTCAGCCCAGAAATCGACGAGGATCAGCCCGTCAGCCTTAAGTACGTCCGTGTCAAAACTGTCGTCAGTCAGGTGAATAATTTTATCGCTCATATATAACTCCACAGGAATAAGCCTGGTACGTTGGTTTTGTCTCCACCAACGACGTGTTGATGTCGCATTAACCAACTAAAGGTTGACTTTATTTCACCGGATACGCTTTCGTAAAGCAATAGTAAGCTGATATTCTACCACACTATGAGCAAAACACATTTAACAGAACAGAAGTTTTCCGACTTCGCGCTGCACCCGAAGGTGATTGAAGCCCTTGAAAATAAAGGGTTTCATAACTGCACGCCCATTCAGGCCCTCGCGCTGCCGCTGACGCTGGCCGGTCGCGATGTTGCCGGGCAGGCGCAAACCGGTACCGGCAAAACGATGGCGTTTTTAACGTCAACGTTTCATTATTTACTTTCTCACCCAGCGATTGCAGACCGCAAAGTTAACCAGCCGCGCGCGCTAATTATGGCCCCGACGCGAGAACTGGCGGTACAGATCCACGCAGACGCTGAACCCCTGGCGCAGGCTACCGGCCTGAAGCTGGGCCTGGCCTATGGCGGCGACGGCTACGATAAACAGCTGAAAGTACTGGAAAGCGGTGTGGATATCCTGATCGGTACCACCGGCCGTCTTATCGATTACGCCAAACAGAACCACATTAACCTCGGTGCCATCCAGGTTGTGGTGCTCGATGAAGCTGACCGCATGTACGATCTGGGCTTCATTAAAGACATCCGCTGGCTGTTCCGTCGTATGCCTCCGGCTACCCAGCGCCTGAATATGCTGTTCTCTGCAACCCTCTCCTACCGTGTGCGCGAACTGGCGTTCGAACAGATGAACAACGCCGAGTACGTGGAAGTGGAACCGGAGCAGAAAACGGGTCACCGCATTAAAGAAGAGCTCTTCTATCCTTCGAATGAAGAGAAGATGCGCCTGCTGCAAACGCTGATTGAAGAAGAGTGGCCAGATCGCGCCATTATCTTCGCGAACACCAAACACCGCTGTGAAGACATCTGGGGCCATCTGGCTGCAGACGGCCACCGTGTTGGCCTGTTGACTGGCGACGTCGCGCAGAAAAAACGCCTGCGAATTCTCGAAGAGTTCACCCGTGGCGATCTCGATATTCTGGTCGCCACCGACGTGGCTGCACGTGGTTTACACATTCCAGCCGTAACGCACGTCTTTAACTACGATCTGCCAGACGACTGTGAAGACTACGTACACCGTATCGGTCGTACCGGTCGTGCGGGCGCAAGTGGTCATTCGATTAGCCTTGCGTGTGAAGAGTATGCGCTGAATCTTCCGGCCATTGAGACCTATATCGGTCACTCTATTCCGCAGAGCAAATACAATCCGGAAGCGCTGTTAAGCGAACTGCCGCCGCCTAAGCGTCTAACCCGCCCACGCTCCGGCAATGGACCGCGTCGTTCAGGCGGCGCACCGCGTAATCGTCGTCGTTCAGGTTAAGAAAATATGCTCAGCTCCACCTCGCTTTATGCAGCAATCGATCTCGGTTCGAATAGTTTTCATATGCTGGTTGTGCGCGAGGTGGCAGGAAGCATACAAACGCTGACGCGCATTAAGCGCAAGGTCCGCCTCGCGGCGGGCCTGAGCAGCGATAATCACCTCTCACCTGAAGCCATGGAACGTGGCTGGCAGTGTCTGCGACTCTTTGCCGAGCGTCTGCAGGATATCCCGCATGCCCAAATCACCGTCGTCGCCACCGCGACACTCCGCCTGGCGGTTAACGCCGTGGATTTTATTGCCAGAGCGCAGGAAATTCTCGGTTGCCCGGTTCAGGTTATCAGCGGTGAAGAAGAAGCTCGCCTGATTTATCAGGGGGTTGCACATACCACAGGGGGTGACGATCGCCGCCTGGTGGTGGATATCGGCGGTGCCAGTACCGAGCTGGTGACCGGCACCGGCGCGCAGGCAACCTCGCTGTTCAGCCTGTCTATGGGCTGCGTGACCTGGCTTGAGCGCTACTTTACCGATCGTAATCTGGGTAAAGAGAACTTCGACGAGGCAGAAAATGCGGCGCGCGAGGTGCTACGTCCCGTCATGGACGAGCTGCGCTATCACGGCTGGAAAGTCTGCGTGGGTGCGTCGGGCACCGTGCAGGCCCTGCAGGAAATCATGATGGCGCAGGGAATGGACGAGCGGATTACGCTTGCCAAGCTTCAGCAGCTAAAACAGCGCGCCATTCAGTGTGGACGCCTTGAAGAGCTGGAAATTGAAGGCCTGACGCTCGAACGTGCGCTGGTTTTCCCGAGCGGGCTGGCTATTCTGATCGCTATTTTCACCGAACTGAACATCCAGTGTATGACCCTGGCCGGCGGCGCGCTGCGTGAAGGTCTGGTCTACGGGATGCTGCATCTGTCGGTCGATCAGGACATCCGCAGCCGTACCCTGCGCAACGTGCAGCGTCGTTTTCTGGTTGATATCGATCAGGCAGGACGCGTATCGCAGCTGGCGTCACGCTTCGCCGATCAGGTCGCTAACGTCTGGGATCTTGAACCACTGAGCCGCGATTTACTGCTGAGCGCCTGTGCGCTCCATGAAGTGGGGCTGAGTATTGATTTTAAGCAGGCTCCTGCTCATGCAGCGTATCTGGTGCGCAACCTGGATTTACCGGGCTATACACCCGCACAGAAAAAATTACTGGCAACGCTGCTGCTGAACCAGACCAATGCCGTCGATCTCTCGTCTTTGCATCAGCAAAACGCCGTACCGCCGCGCGTGGCCGAACATCTGTGCCGCCTGCTGCGTCTGGCGATTCTGTTTGCCAGCCGCCGTCGCGATGATTTGCTGCCTGCGATCGGCCTGGTGGCTGATGACGAAAAACTGTCGCTGACGCTCCCGGAAAACTGGATTGAACGTCACCCGCTTGGGGCAGAGATGATCGATCAGGAGTGCCAGTGGCAGAGCTATGTGCACTGGGTGCTGGAAGTGAAGTAATACGCTGAACATTGCCGGGTGGCGGCTTCGCCTTACCCGGCCTACTCATCCTTATCCTTTCTCTTTGGCTTTTGCCAGCATGGCGCGAATGTTCGCCACGTTAGCCTGCCCCTTGTGCATCCGCTCTTCCGCAGTAATTACTTTGCGTTCCTGCTCCCAGATCAGGTCATCCTGCGGCAGTTCCAGCAGGAAACGGCTCGGCTCCGGGCGGACAAGTTCGCCATACTGACGGCGCTCTTTACACAGTGTGAACGTCAGCTCTTTCTGCGCGCGGGTGATCCCCACGTAGGCCAGGCGGCGCTCCTCGTCGACGTTGTCTTCATCAATGCTGCTCTGATGCGGTAACAACCCCTCTTCCATACCGACCAGATAGACATACGGGAACTCCAGACCTTTTGACGCGTGCAGCGTCATCAGCTGTACCTGATCGGCCTCTTCTTCGCTCTCGCCGCGCTCCATCATGTCGCGCAGGGTAAAGCGGGTGACGACCTGTGTCAGGGTCATCGGCTCGTCGATTTCAGAGCCTTCCAGCATTTCGGTCATCCAGCTGAAGAGCTGGTTAACGTTCTTCATGCGCATCTCAGCGGCTTTCGGGCTGGCCGAGGTTTCGTACAGCCAGGACTCATAGTCGATGCCGTGAATGAGATCGCGCACCGCCGCCACTGGCTCGCGCTCCGCGAGACGCTGCACTTCGCCGAGCCAGTGGGTGAATCGCGTTAACGAATCATAGCCGCGACCGGTTAATGTCTGGCTTAGCCCCATGTCGAAGCTGGCGGTAAACAGGCTTTTGTTACGCGTCATCGCCCACTCGCCGAGTTTTTGCAGCGTCGCCGGGCCAATCTCGCGTTTTGGCGTATTCACAATACGCAGAAACGCGCTGTCGTCATCCGGGTTAGTGAGCACGCGCAGATAGGCCAGCAGGTCTTTGATCTCTGGCCGTGAGAAGAACGAGGTCCCGCCCGAGATTTTGTACGGAATGCGGTTCTGCATCAGCATCTTTTCAAAGACGCGCGACTGGTGATTCCCGCGATAGAGGATCGCGTAATCCTTATATTCGGTTTTATTGACGAAGTGATGGGCGATCAGTTCACCGGTGACGCGCTCCGCTTCATGCTCTTCGTTGTTGGCGCTGAGCACTTTCAGCTCCGTCCCGTAGCCCAGCTCGGAGAAGAGACGCTTCTCAAACACGTGCGGGTTATTGGCAATCAGGATGTTTGCGGCCTTCAGGATACGCCCGGAGGAGCGGTAGTTCTGCTCCAGCTTAATCACCTGCAGCGCCGGAAAATCTTTGCTCAGCAGCACCAGGTTTTGCGGACGCGCGCCGCGCCAGGAGTAAATTGACTGGTCATCATCGCCGACCACGGTGAAACGCGCACGCTGCCCCACCAGCAGCTTCACCAGCTCGTACTGGCTGGTGTTGGTGTCCTGATACTCATCCACCAGCAGGTAACGGATTTTGTTCTGCCAGCGCTCGCGAACCTCTTCATTACGCTGCAGCAGCAGCGTCGGCAGCAGGATCAGGTCGTCGAAGTCCAGCACGTTGCACGCTTTCATGTGCGCATCGTACAGACCATAGCAGTGGGCAAAGATGCGATCCCGTTCGCCTTTGGCGATCGCCGCGGCCTGGGCCGGGGTCATCAGATCGTTTTTCCAGTTCGAGATCGTCGAGATCAGCTGCTGCAACAGCACCTTGTCATCTTCGATCAGCCCCTCGGTGAGCTCTTTGAGCAACGCCACCTGGTCGGTGTCATCAAAGAGGGAGAAGTTGGACTTCATGCCCAGCGCCGCATACTCGCGCTTGATGATATCCAGCCCCAGCGTGTGGAAGGTGGAGATCATCAGGCCGCGCGCCTCTTTGCGCCCCAGCGTCTGGCCGACACGCTCTTTCATCTCACGCGCCGCTTTATTGGTAAACGTCACCGCCGCAATGTGCCGGGCCTGATAGCCACAGCCGCGGATCAGGTGCGCAATTTTGTTGGTGATCACGCGGGTTTTACCGGATCCAGCCCCCGCCAGCACCAGACACGGTCCGGTGACAAATTCGACGGCTTGTTGTTGTCCGGGGTTTAAACGCATAAATGATCACTCAATGAAAGTCAGGAGGGGAGAATAACAGCGTGGTAGTATAGCGAGCCTAATCCATACCACTCAAGGCACGATCATGGCAAAAACAGCAGCAGCACTGCATATTCTTGTTAAAGAAGAGAAACTGGCTCTGGATCTTCTGGAGCAGATCAAAAACGGCGCCGACTTCGGCAAACTGGCGAAGAAGCACTCTATCTGTCCGTCAGGCAAACGCGGTGGCGATCTGGGTGAATTCCGCCAGGGTCAGATGGTACCGGCGTTCGATAAAGTGGTCTTCTCCTGCCCGGTGCTGGAGCCAACCGGCCCGCTGCACACGCAGTTCGGCTACCACGTGATTAAAGTGCTGTATCGCAAATAAAAAAGCCGGGTGGCGGCTGCGCCTTACCCGGCCTACATCTTACGGTTTTGTAGGTCGGGTAAGCGAAGCGCCACCCGACAAAGTTGTTAACCCGCTACCGCGATACGCTTCATATCGGTCATGTAGCCACGCAGTTTGTGGCCCACTTTCTCGATCTGGTGGCTGCGAATCGCTTCGTTCACATCGCGCAGCTGCGCGTTGTCCACGGCACCTTCTGCAATCGCTTTACCCAGATCGCCCGTCTGCAGAGTGGTCATAAACTCTTTCAGCAGCGGTACGCAGGCGTAAGAGAACAGGTAGTTACCGTATTCTGCGGTATCAGAGATCACCACGTTCATTTCGTACAGACGCTTACGAGCGATGGTGTTCGCAATCAGCGGCAGCTCGTGCAGTGATTCGTAGTACGCAGACTCTTCGATGATGCCGGAATCCACCATGGTTTCGAACGCCAGCTCAACGCCTGCTTTCACCATCGCGATCATCAGGACGCCTTTATCGAAGTACTCCTGCTCGCCGATTTTACCTTCATACTGTGGCGCGGTTTCGAACGCGGTTTTACCGGTCTCTTCACGCCAGGTCAGCAGTTTCTTATCGTCGTTCGCCCAGTCCGCCATCATGCCGGAAGAGAACTCGCCGGAGATGATGTCGTCCATATGTTTCTGGAACAGCGGCGCCATGATGGTTTTCAGCTGTTCAGACAACGCGTAAGCACGCAGTTTTGCCGGGTTGGACAGACGGTCCATCATCAGCGTAATACCGCCCTGCTTCAGCGCTTCGGTGATGGTTTCCCAGCCGAACTGAATCAGTTTTTCCGCGTATGCCGGGTCGGTACCCTCTTCCACCAGCTTATCGAAGCACAGCAGAGAACCGGCCTGCAGCATGCCGCACAGGATGGTCTGCTCGCCCATCAGGTCAGATTTCACTTCAGCAACGAAGGAAGATTCCAGCACGCCCGCACGGTGGCCGCCGGTCGCCGCTGCCCATGCTTTGGCAATCGCCATACCTTCGCCTTTCGGATCGTTTTCCGGGTGTACCGCGATCAGGGTCGGCACGCCGAAACCACGCTTGTACTCTTCACGTACTTCGGTACCCGGGCACTTCGGTGCCACCATCACCACGGTGATGTCTTTACGGATCTGCTCGCCCACTTCAACGATGTTAAAGCCGTGGGAGTAACCCAGCGCGGCACCGTCTTTCATCAGCGGCTGTACGGAACGCACTACGTCAGAGTGCTGCTTGTCCGGCGTCAGGTTAACCACCAGATCCGCCTGCGGGATCAGCTCTTCGTAGGTACCCACTTTGAAGCCGTTTTCGGTCGCTTTACGCCATGAAGCGCGCTTCTCGGCAATCGCTTCTTTGCGCAGGGCGTAGGAGATATCCAGACCGGAGTCACGCATGTTCAGGCCCTGGTTCAGACCCTGTGCGCCACAGCCGACGATGACCACTTTTTTACCCTGAAGGTAGCTTGCGCCATCGGCAAATTCGTCGCGCGCCATGAAGCGGCATTTGCCCAGCTGCGCCAGCTGCTGGCGCAAGTTCAGTGTATTAAAGTAGTTAGCCATGGGTGATACCTCGTGATGTTGTGTGTCTTATTGTTCGGTTCGCGTTTCAGCGAGAATGTACCCACATTACAACAGGAAATTTATTGCGGAAATTGATATATTCACAACGTCACATTGCAATTTTTGCAATGTAAAAAGAGGGAGTGGAATCGGTGGATTTACGCGATCTGAAAATGTTTCTTCACCTGGCGGAAAGCCGTCATTTTGGCCGCAGCGCGCGGGCGATGCACGTTAGCCCCTCCACGCTGTCGCGCCAGATCCAACGCCTTGAGGAAGACCTTGGCCAGCCGCTGTTCGTGCGCGATAACCGCACCGTCACCCTCACGGAAGCGGGCGAAGAGCTGCGCATTTTTGCCCAGCAGACGCTGTTACAGTACCAGCAACTGCGGCACTCTATCGATCAGCAGGGGCCGTCACTCTCCGGTGAACTGCATATTTTTTGCTCCGTGACCGCCGCCTACAGCCATCTGCCGCCCATCCTTGACCGCTTCCGCGCGGCGCATCCGTCAGTTGAAATTAAGCTCACTACCGGTGACGCCGCCGACGCAATGGAAAAAGTGGTGACGGGCGAAGCGGATCTCGCCATTGCCGGGAAGCCGGAAACCCTGCCGGGCGCGGTAGCGTTCTCGATGCTGGAGAATCTGGCGGTGGTGCTGATTGCCCCGGCGCTGCCCTGCCCGGTGCGTAACCAGGTGTCGGTGGAAAAACCGGACTGGTCGACGGTGCCGTTTATCATGGCCGATCAGGGGCCGGTGCGACGTCGCATTGAGCTGTGGTTCCGTCGCCAGAAAATCAGCAACCCGTCGATTTACGCTACCGTCAGCGGTCATGAGGCGATGGTGTCGATGGTGGCGCTCGGCTGCGGCGTGGCGCTGCTGCCGGAAGTGGTGCTGGAAAATAGCCCGGAACCGGTGCGCAATCGCGTGATGATTCTGGAACGCAGCGACGAGAAGACGCCGTTTGAGCTTGGCGTATGCGCACAAAAAAAGCGGCTGCATGAGCCGCTTATTGATGCGTTCTGGACGATATTGCCGAACCACTGAAGCCGGGTGGCGCTACGCTTACCCGGCCTTCGCGCAGCTCTACCACTAGCCTGCCAGGAAGAACCGGAACGCCGGGTTATGGGTTTCGTCGTGACACTCATAGCCCAGCTCGTTCAGCCGCGTTTCGAAATCGGGCTCGTGCTCGCCCAGTTCAAACGCCGCCAGCACGCGGCCGTAGTCGGTGCCGTGGCTGCGGTAGTGGAAAAGGGAGATGTTCCAGTGCGTGCCCAGCGTGTGCAGGAACTTGAGCAGCGCGCCCGGCGATTCCGGGAACTCAAAGCTGAACAGGCGTTCCTTGAGCGGCTTCGAAGGGCGGCCGCCGACCATGTAACGCACGTGCAGCTTCGCCATCTCATCGTCGGAGAGATCGACCACGCTATAGCCGCCCTCATGCAGCAGGTTGAGGATCTCTTTGCGCTCCTCCACGCCACGGCTCAGACGCACGCCGACAAAAATGCAGGCATCTTTGGCATCGGCAAAACGGTAGTTAAATTCCGTCACCGAACGACCGCCCAGCAGCTGACAGAACTTCAGGAAGCTGCCCTTCTCTTCCGGAATGGTCACCGCCAGCAGCGCTTCACGCTGTTCGCCCAGCTCGCAGCGCTCGGAAACATAGCGCAGGCCGTGGAAGTTAACGTTGGCGCCGGAAAGCACGTGCGCCAGACGCTCGCCACGAATGTTGTGCTGCGCGATGTATTTTTTCATCCCCGCCAGCGCCAGCGCGCCGGACGGTTCCGCCACTGCACGCACGTCTTCGAACAGATCTTTCATCGCCGCGCAGATGGCATCGCTATCCACCGTGACGATATCGTCAAGATATTCCCGGCACAGGCGGAACGTTTCATCGCCAATACGCTTCACCGCCACGCCCTCGGCAAACAGCCCGACGCGCGGCAGGTCGACCGGATGCCCGGCATCCAGCGCCGCTTTCAGGCAGGCGGAGTCTTCCGCTTCCACGGCAATGACTTTGATCTGCGGCATCAGCTGTTTGATCAGCACCGCCACGCCTGCGGCTAAACCGCCGCCGCCCACCGGGACAAAGACGCGGTCGAGATGGGCATCCTGCTGCAGCAGTTCAAGCGCCAGCGTCCCCTGCCCGGCAATCACCATCGGGTGGTCGAACGGCGGCACCCAGGTGAACCCCTGCTGCTGCGCCAGCTCAATCGCTTTGGCTTTGGCTTCGTCAAAGTTGGCCCCGTGGAGTAAGACTTCGCCGCCGAAACCGCGCACCGCGTCGACCTTGATGTCTGCGGTAGCAACCGGCATCACGATCAGTGCTTTCAGCCCCAGACGGGCAGACGAGAACGCCACGCCTTGCGCATGGTTACCTGCCGAGGCGGTAATCACGCCGCGCGCTTTTTGCTCGTCGGTCAGACCGGCCATCATCGCGTAGGCGCCGCGCAGCTTAAAGCTGTGCACCGGCTGACGATCTTCGCGCTTCACCAGAATGACGTTGTCGAGGCGCGAAGAGAGTTTTTCCATTTTCTGCAGGGGGGTGACCTGCACGGCTTCATAGACCGGCGCGCGAAGCACCGCTCTCAGATATTCCGCCCCCTCTGGGGCGGCGGATAAGGGTTGCGACTCGGCCATCGTTAGCCCCCAAGTTTCGATTTATCGCGCACCGCGCCTTTATCTGCACTGGTGGCAAGGCTCGCATAGGCGCGCAGGGCGAAGGAGACTTCACGCTGACGGTCTTTCGGCGTCCAGGCTTTGTCGCCGCGCGCTTCCTGCGCTTCACGACGGGCCGCGATCTCCTGGTCGCTCAGCTTGAGCTGAATGCCGCGATTCGGAATGTCGATTTCGATCAGGTCGCCGTCTTCGATGATGGCGATGTTGCCGCCGCTTGCCGCTTCCGGCGAAACGTGACCGATGGAGAGACCAGAGGTCCCGCCGGAGAAACGCCCGTCGGTGATCAGCGCGCAGGCTTTACCGAGGCCCATCGATTTCAGGAAGGTAGTTGGGTAGAGCATCTCCTGCATACCCGGGCCGCCTTTTGGCCCTTCATAACGGATGACAACCACATCGCCTTCCACCACTTTACCGCCCAGGATAGCGTCTACCGCTTCATCCTGGCTTTCGTACACTTTCGCCGGACCGGTGAATTTCAGGATGCTGTCGTCCACGCCAGCGGTCTTCACGATGCAGCCATTTTCCGCAAAGTTACCGTACAGCACGGCCAGACCGCCGTCTTTGCTGTAGGCGTGTTCCAGCGAGCGGATGCAGCCTTCGGCGCGGTCATCGTCCAGGGTGTCCCAGCGGCAATCCTGCGAGAATGCCTGCGTGGTACGAATACCGGCAGGACCGGCGCGGAACATTTTTTTCACCGCGTCGTCTTTGGTCAGCATCACGTCGTACTGGTCCAGCGATTCCGGCAGCGTCAGGCCGAGCACGTTTTTCACGTCACGGTTCAGTAGCCCGGCGCGATCCAGCTCGCCGAGGATACCGATGACGCCACCGGCACGGTGCACGTCTTCCATGTGGTACTTCTGCGTACTTGGCGCGACCTTACACAGCTGCGGCACTTTACGGGAGAGCTTGTCGATGTCGCTCATGGTGAAGTCGATTTCGGCTTCCTGCGCGGCGGCCAGCAGGTGCAGAACGGTGTTGGTGGAACCGCCCATGGCGATATCCAGGGTCATGGCGTTCTCGAATGCCGCTTTACTGGCGATGCTGCGCGGCAGCGCGCTGGCGTCGTCCTGCTCGTAGTAGCGCTTAGTCAGCTCAACGATACGTTTACCGGCATTGAGGAACAGCTGCTTACGGTCGGCATGGGTCGCCAGCAGCGAGCCGTTGCCCGGCTGAGACAGACCCAGCGCTTCGGTCAGGCAGTTCATGGAGTTCGCCGTGAACATACCGGAACAGGAGCCGCAGGTCGGACACGCGGAGCGTTCCACCTGATCGCTCTGCTCGTCAGAAACCTTCGGATCTGCCCCCTGAATCATCGCATCAACCAGGTCGAGCTTGATGATTTTGTCGGAGAGCTTGGTTTTCCCCGCTTCCATCGGGCCACCGGAGACGAAGATCACCGGAATATTCAGGCGCAGGGAGGCCATCAGCATCCCCGGGGTGATTTTGTCGCAGTTGGAGATACAGACCATTGCATCGGCGCAGTGGGCGTTAACCATGTACTCCACCGAGTCGGCGATCAGCTCGCGCGACGGCAGTGAATAGAGCATGCCCCCGTGGCCCATCGCGATACCGTCATCCACCGCAATGGTGTTGAACTCTTTCGCCACGCCGCCGGAGGCCTCGATTTGCTCGGCAACCAGCTTACCCAGATCGCGCAAGTGCACATGGCCCGGTACGAACTGGGTGAAGGAGTTCACCACGGCGATAATTGGCTTGCCGAAATCGGCGTCGGTCATTCCGGTGGCGCGCCACAGTGCGCGGGCACCCGCCATGTTACGGCCGTGGGTGGTGGTGGCTGAACGATACTTAGGCATGCTTTATTTACTCCCGTCTGACTATGTAATGGGACGGTGCGTGCCGTCCCAAATTTATATTTAGTGATTAACCTGATCCAACCAGCCGTATTTATCTTCTGTTTCGCCGGTGAAGAGGCCAAAGAACGCTTGCTGAATGCGTTTGGTGACCGGGCCACAGCGGCCTTCGCCCACCTGGATACCGTCTACGCTGCGTACCGGCGTGATTTCAGCCGCGGTACCGGACATAAACACTTCATCGGCCAGATAGAGAGATTCGCGGGACAGCACCTGCTCGCGCACTTCGATACCGAGGTCTTTCGCCAGCTTGATGATGGCGTCACGGGTGATGCCCGGCAGCGCAGACGAGGTGAATGGCGGTGTAAACAGAATGCCGTCTTTCACTTCAAACAGGTTTTCACCTGCGCCTTCGGAGATGTAGCCATTTACATCGAGCGCGATACCTTCCTGGTAGCCGTGACGGCGCGCTTCGCTACCGACCAGCAGGGAAGAAAGGTAGTTACCGCCTGCTTTCGCGGCGGTCGGGATGGTGTTTGGCGCAACGCGATTCCAGGAAGAGACCATTGCGTCGATCCCCTGCTCCAGGGCTTCTGCGCCCAGGTAGGCCCCCCACGGGAACGCGGCAATGATCACATCCGTGGTATAGCCCGCTGGCGGGTTCACGCCCATACCGACGTCGCCCACGAAGACCAGAGGACGAATATAGGCGCTGGTCAGGTTGTTCTTACGGATCACGTCGCGACAGGCTTCCATCAGCTCATCCACGCTCTGAGATACCGGGAAACGATAAATTTTGGCTGAGTCATGCAGACGCTGCATGTGTTCGCGATGGCGGAACACCACTGGCCCTTTGTGAGAATCGTAGCAGCGGATGCCTTCAAACACGGAGGTACCGTAATGCAGTGCGTGGGACATCACGTGGACCTTCGCGTCCTCCCAGCGAACCATCTCACCGTTGAACCAAATGTAATCAGCTTTTTTTGTCGTCATTTTTTCGTCCTGTCACGCTTAAGCGCGGATTTGTTGTGATGTGGTTGTGCTCTGGCAGATGGCAACATGGGCAACGTCTACCAGCTTTGATAACTGACTAAACAGTAAGTCGACCGACCGCGGGCTGGCAACGGTTAATTCGATACTGATGTTTTGGGCGTCAGTGGCCGTCTCCATATTCATAGAGCAAATCTGAAAACCACGATGACGCACCACACGCAAAACGCGCTCTAAGGTTTCCGGGTTGAAGCGAGCCTGTACGGCGACCTGATGCTGCATCATGATAATTTCTCCATCATTTGTGAGTTACTGGCACCAGGCGGTACCAGCGGCCAGACGTTCTCGAGTTCGTCGATTGAGACATGAAGCAGGTAAGGCCCCTCGCTGTTCAGCATGGTGTCGAGCGCCGCTTCAACCTGATCTTTACGGGTGATGTGCTGACCAGGGATGCCAAAAGCGCTGGCCAGCGTGAGGAAATCGGGGTTATCGGTAAGGGTCGTTTCGCTGTAACGCTCCTGGAAGAACAGCTGTTGCCACTGGCGAACCATCCCTAAACGCTGGTTGTCGAGCAAGACGATTTTCAGCGGTAACTGCTTGCGCTTAACGGTGCCGAGCTCCTGAACGTTCATCATGAAGGAGCCGTCACCGGAGATACAGATTACGGTATCGTTCGGGCGGGCAACCTGTGCGCCAACGGCGGCTGGCAGACCGAAGCCCATCGTCCCTAACCCGCTGGACGTGATGAAATTCTCCGGACGGGTGTAGGTCATGTGCTGGGCTGACCACATCTGATGCTGGCCGACATCGGTCGTCACCACGCTGTTTGCCGGTTTACGGTCGGACAACTGCTTCAACAGCAGCGGCGCGTAGATGGCCTCGCCCGGGTGATCGTAACGCCAGGCGTGTTCAGCGCGCATATCGGCGGTGTGCTGACGCCATGCGTTGATATCCAGCGGCTGCTGCAATGCCGGTAACAGCGCGTTGAGATCGCCCTGCAGTGCGACGTGCGCCTGACGCAGCTTGTTCATCTCCGCCGGGTCGATATCCATATGGATGACCTTGGCGTTCGGCGCAAAGGTATTCAGCTTGCCGGTAACGCGGTCGTCAAAACGGGCACCGACGGCGATGAGCAGATCGCACGCCTGCACCGCCAGGTTTGCCGCTTTAGTGCCGTGCATCCCGAGCATGCCCAGATAGTACGGGTAGTCTGCATCTACCGCACCCAACCCTTTCAGCGTGCAGGTGGCAGGCATTTGCGTTACCGCAATAAATTCACGCAGGGCGGGAACGGCCTGCGCCATGCCTACGCCACCGCCAACGTACAGCATCGGCTGTTTTGCCTGCGCCAGCATCTGACGCGCCTCTTCAACTGCCGCATGCGGAAACGCGTCGTCGCTTCGAACGGTGGAGAAGTGCGGCTCCAGTTCGCCGAGTGCGACCTGGATATCTTTCGGGATATCCACCAGAACCGGGCCAGGGCGGCCGGAGCTGGCTACCTCGAATGCTTCAGCCATGACGCGCGGCAGCTCTTCCAGAGACTGAACGAGGAAACTGTGTTTGGTGCAGGCCAGCGATAAACCCAGTACATCGACCTCCTGAAAAGCGTCGGTACCGATGAACGGAGACGCCACCTGCCCGGTGATGGCGACAACGGGAACAGAATCCAGCAGCGCGTCAGCCAGGCCGGTGATCAGGTTAGTTGCGCCAGGGCCTGACGTCGCCATACACACGCCGGTTTTACCGGTCGCGCGGGCGTAACCAATGGCCGCCATCACTGCGCCCTGCTCGTGTCGGCACAAGAGATGTTCCACGCCGCCGTCATACAGTGCATCGTAAATCGGCATAATTGCGCCACCTGGATAACCGAATACTGTCTCGACTCCCTGCGCGCGCAACGCATGTACTACCCACTGTGCCCCATTCATAGTTAGTTCCCCGTCATAAATCGGGAGAAACAGAATTTTGTGCTAGTCGTCATTCTCTGCTCCTCATCTGCGTTTTTTAGTCATAAAAAAACCCCCGGACCTTTCGGTGCGGGGGTCTTAGTTCGTTAAGGCTTGATTTCTAAGCCTTTCCTCGTCCAAGTGCAGCCCCGCACGGTGGGATAATAATCACCACCACGCTAATCACGACCAGGCTAATCACTCGTAGAAGGGCTGTCATTTTCAGTTCTTTTTGCATCTTGTTCGAAGGAATACCTAAAGAGGTATCACAGTTTTCAAATTAAACACAAGATTTATTTATGACGGATTTGGTTAGCCCGCGAATCATATTTCTTAAAAGCGTTGTTTTATATACGGAAATTAGAAAATGAATATTTTTCATTTTTTTACTGTGGTGCTAACCGTCAAAACAGGATTTTTTTCGTTCTGCGAGGAGCTTTCCACGATTATGAAATTGTTGCAATGCGCCATTAAAATCCCTGAACAAGCGGCGTAAATTCACGAAATGGCAATAAACAAACATAACGAGCACTGACATAGTCACACCAGGAGGTAGTGCAAATGTCACTGTCAGTTGTTTATACGCGTGCGGCCCTCGGGGTAAAGGCACCGCTCGTTTCCGTAGAGGTGCATTTGAGTAATGGGCTGCCCGGACTCACGCTTGTCGGGTTACCTGAAACGACGGTTAAAGAAGCCAGGGATCGCGTCCGTAGCGCAATAATAAATAGCGGTTATACCTTCCCTGCGAAGAAGATCACCATCAACCTTGCTCCCGCCGACCTGCCTAAAGAAGGGGGACGATACGATTTACCTATCGCAATTGCCCTTCTCGCGGCTTCTGAGCAGCTTAATACGACAAGGCTAGGCTCGTATGAGTTCGTGGGTGAACTCGCGCTCACAGGCGCGCTGAGAGGCGTTCCCGGCGCGATATCAGGAGCGCTGGAGGCCATACGAGCAGGCCGGCAAATCATTGTGGCCAATGAAAACGCATCAGAAGTGAGTCTTATCGCGGAAAAAGGATGCCTCATCGCGGGACATTTACAGGAAGTTTGTGCCTGGCTGGAAGGACGACATGAACTGTCCGAACCGGAGGAGTGTGACGAGGTTATAGCCGACGTCCCGGAGGATCTCAGCGAGATTATGGGACAGGAGCAAGGGAAGCGGGCGCTGGAGATTACGGCCGCAGGTGGACACAATCTTCTGTTGATTGGCCCGCCAGGTACGGGGAAAACGATGCTGGCGAGCAGGCTGAGCGGGTTACTTCCACCGCTCAATAACCATGAAGCGCTGGAAAGCGCCGCCATATATAGCCTCATCAGTTCTGCATCGTTGCAAAAACAGTGGCGCCGTCGTCCTTTTCGTTCCCCACATCATAGCGCTTCACTGACGGCAATGGTCGGCGGCGGGTCTATCCCCGGGCCGGGAGAGATCTCACTGGCGCACAATGGCATTCTGTTTCTCGATGAGCTGCCCGAGTTTGAGCGCCGCGTGCTGGATGCGCTGAGAGAACCTATTGAATCTGGCGAAATACATATCTCGCGCACGCGGGCCAAAATAAGCTATCCCGCACAGTTTCAACTGGTCGCTGCGATGAATCCCAGCCCGACGGGCCACTACCAGGGCAACCATAACCGCTGTACGCCGGAGCAGACGCTGCGCTATCTGGGAAAGTTATCCGGTCCGTTCCTCGACCGTTTCGATTTATCTCTCGAAATCCCGCTTCCTCCTCCGGGCCTGCTCAGGCAGACGGGCATCACGGGTGAAAGCTCTGCGAAGGTACGCGAGCGGGTGATCGCCGCCCATGCACGACAGTACACTCGCCAGAACAGGCTAAATGCGCGGCTGGATAATGCCGGCATCCGGCAGTTTTGTGCCCTTAACAGTGAGGATGCGGTATGGCTGGAGGAGACGTTGACGCGCTTTGGGCTATCTATACGTGCGTGGCAGCGTTTGCTAAAAGTGGCCAGAACCATTGCTGACGTGGAGGGATGTACTGACATTGAGAGGAAACACTTGCAGGAGGCGCTGAGCTATCGCGCTATCGATCGTTTGCTGCTGCATCTGCAGAAGTTGCTGGCATAAAAAAAGGGGCCGTAGCCCCTTCTTATCATCTTAGTCATCAGACTCGGTGTAGTCTTCTGCACCTTCCATCTGCGGCTTACCGCCAGACAGCGTATGGAAGCGCTTTGGACGCTTAATGCGTGCCATATACTTGATCCACACACGTTCCGCTTCAGACTGCGGCTCACGCTCACCACGGCAAACAGAAACAAACTGTTTTTCGTCTTCGGTTGCAGGTTCACGCTTACCCAGATCCAGCTCGTTAAAGGCATAACCATGGCGCTCAAGCAGTTGAGCTTCTTTGATGGTGAAATCGCCGTGACGAGAGAACCCGCGCGGATAATGTTTATTGTCGAAAAAACGATTAGTCGTCGTAAAGCTTTCCGCCATCCTACACGCTCCTAATTCTTTGGCCGAGCTATTTATGGCGCGGAGTATTAGTTACGCTTGACAGAGTGTAAAACAAAACATTTAAATCATAACGACAAATAATTTTGCGGAGAAAGATGTGGATACGGAATTGCTTAAAACTTTCCTTGAAGTGAGCAGAACACGCCACTTTGGGCGAGCAGCGGAAGCCCTTTACCTGACGCAGTCAGCAGTCAGTTTTCGTATTCGACAGCTGGAAAATCAACTGGGTGTGAATCTTTTTACCCGCCATCGCAACAATATTCGACTCACGCCCGCCGGTGAAAAACTGCTGCCGTACGCAGAAACGCTGATGAATACCTGGCAGGCGGCACGCAAAGAGGTTGCACATACTTCGAGGCATAATGAGTTCTCGATAGGGGCCAGCGCTTCCCTGTGGGAATGTATGCTAAGTCAGTGGCTTACCCGGCTTTATCAATCTCATAGCCACCTGCAATTTGAAGCCAGGATTGCGCAACGGCAGTCGCTGGTTAAGCAACTTCATGAGCGTCAGCTTGATCTTCTGATCACAACCGAAGCCCCCAAGATGGACGAATTTAGCAGCCAGATCGTCGGTCAGTTTGGCCTGGCGCTGTATGCCTCTGAACCGTCGATGATGAAGGCAGACCTGACCTATTTGCGCCTCGAATGGGGGCCAGATTTTCAGCAGCATGAGACGGGATTGATTGCACCTGATGATGTTCCACAGTTAACGACCAGCTCTGCGGAGATCGCCTGTCAGCAACTGCCCTTGCTTAGAGGTTGTACCTGGTTACCTGTTCGCTGGGCAGACACTAAAGCGGGGCTGCATACGGTGCTGGATTCCACCACGCTTACCAGACCGCTGTATGCGATTTGGCTGCAAAACAGTGATAAGCAGTCACAGATAAAAGATCTATTAAAAATCAATGTAATGGATTGATACATCAGCCAGCAGGAATGCTGGCTGAACAGTAAGAAGAGGCGTTTTTACAGGATTACGGGCAAAAAAAATCCTTTGCCGAAGCAAAGGATTATATATGGCAGGGGCGGAGAGACTCGAACTCGCGACACCCGGTTTTGGAGACCGGTGCTCTACCAACTGAGCTACGCCCCTAAAGTTTTTTGCCATTAAGCCTGCCAGTAAGGCAGGCTTAATGTCTTAATAAGTGGCGGAACGGACGGGACTCGAACCCGCGACCCCCTGCGTGACAGGCAGGTATTCTAACCGACTGAACT
>NZ_JAJCXF010000011.1:0-29355 GCF_020567405.1 Enterobacter sp. TCD1-1
GCGAAGTCTACCTGTACTGGCGTTGAAATGTTCCGCAAACTGCTGGACGAAGGCCGTGCTGGTGAGAACGTTGGTGTTCTGCTGCGTGGTATCAAACGTGAAGAAATCGAACGTGGTCAGGTTCTGGCTAAGCCAGGCTCAATCAAGCCACACACCAAGTTCGAATCTGAAGTGTACATCCTGTCCAAAGACGAAGGCGGCCGTCATACTCCGTTCTTCAAAGGCTACCGTCCACAGTTCTACTTCCGTACTACTGACGTGACCGGTACCATCGAACTGCCAGAAGGCGTTGAGATGGTAATGCCAGGCGACAACATCAAGATGGTTGTGACTCTGATCCACCCAATCGCGATGGACGACGGTCTGCGTTTCGCAATCCGTGAAGGCGGCCGTACCGTTGGCGCGGGCGTGGTTGCTAAAGTTCTCGGCTAATTGCTGATAACATTTGACGCAATGCGCAATAAAAGGGCATCATTTGATGCCCTTTTTGCACGCTTTCACGTCAGAACCTGGCTCATCAGTGATTATTTTTGTCATAATCATTGCTGAGACAGGCTCTGCAGAGAGCGTATAATTCGAAAAGCGAATTAGCATTTCGATTTGGTTTGCCTCGCAATCGCGGGGTGAAAATGTTTGTAGAATACTTCTGACAGGTTGGTTTATGAGTGCGAATACCGAAGCTCAAGGGAGCGGGCGCGGCCTGGAAGCGATGAAATGGGTAGTAGTAGCCGTTCTGCTGATCGTAGCGATTGTCGGCAACTACCTTTATCGTGACATGATGCTGCCGCTACGCGCGCTTGCAGTGGTAATTCTGATTGCTGCAGCGGGTGGTGTCGCGCTGTTGACGACGAAAGGCAAAGCGACTGTCGCTTTTGCTCGCGAAGCGCGTACCGAAGTCCGTAAGGTAATTTGGCCGACTCGCCAGGAAACATTGCACACCACGCTGATCGTAGCGGCGGTTACCGCTGTAATGTCACTGATCCTGTGGGGACTGGATGGTATTCTGGTTCGCCTGGTATCCTTTATCACTGGCCTGAGGTTCTGAGATGTCTGAAGCCCCTAAAAAGCGCTGGTACGTCGTTCAGGCGTTTTCCGGTTTTGAAGGCCGCGTAGCAACGTCGCTGCGTGAGCATATCAAATTACACAACATGGAAGAGTTATTTGGCGAAGTTATGGTTCCGACCGAAGAAGTGGTCGAGATCCGTGGCGGCCAGCGTCGCAAAAGCGAACGCAAATTCTTCCCGGGTTACGTGCTGGTTCAGATGGTGATGAACGACGCGAGCTGGCACCTGGTGCGCAGCGTACCGCGCGTGATGGGCTTTATCGGCGGCACGTCTGACCGTCCGGCGCCAATCAGCGACAAAGAAGTGGATGCGATTATGAACCGCCTGCAGCAGGTTGGTGATAAGCCGCGTCCGAAAACGCTGTTTGAACCGGGTGAAATGGTGCGTGTTAATGACGGTCCGTTTGCTGACTTTAACGGCGTCGTTGAAGAAGTGGACTACGAGAAGTCCCGCCTGAAAGTTTCGGTATCTATCTTCGGTCGTGCGACCCCGGTAGAACTGGACTTTGCTCAGGTCGAAAAAGCCTAAGCAGCGATCAAAAAAGCGACGATTTAATCGTTGCACAGGGCGCGAGATTGGAATACAATTTCGCGCCTTTTGTTTTTATGGGCCCGGCCCGTAAAACGAATTTTATTCACGGGGAGCCTCATTGAGGCGCTATTACCCAATCAGAGGATTTTAGAATGGCTAAGAAAGTACAAGCCTACGTCAAGCTGCAGGTTGCAGCTGGTATGGCGAACCCAAGTCCACCAGTTGGTCCAGCTCTGGGTCAGCAGGGTGTGAACATCATGGAATTCTGTAAAGCGTTCAACGCAAAAACTGAATCCCTGGAAAAAGGTCTGCCAATCCCAGTCGTAATCACTGTTTACGCTGACCGTTCTTTCACTTTCGTTACCAAAACCCCTCCAGCAGCAGTTCTGCTGAAGAAAGCGGCTGGTATCAAGTCTGGTTCCGGTAAACCGAACAAAGACAAAGTGGGTAAAATTTCCCGCGCTCAGCTGCAGGAAATCGCGCAGACCAAAGCTGCCGACATGACTGGTGCCGACATTGAAGCGATGACTCGCTCAATCGAAGGTACTGCACGTTCCATGGGCCTGGTAGTGGAGGACTAAGAAATGGCTAAACTGACCAAGCGCATGTCCGTGATCCGTGACAAAGTTGATGCGACCAAACAGTACGACATCAACGAAGCTATCGCTCTGCTGAAAGAACTGGCAACTGCTAAGTTCGTTGAAAGCGTTGACGTTGCCGTTAACCTGGGCATCGACGCGCGTAAATCTGATCAGAACGTTCGTGGCGCAACTGTACTGCCACACGGTACTGGCCGTTCCGTTCGTGTAGCTGTATTTGCTCAGGGTGCAAACGCTGAAGCTGCTAAAGCTGCCGGCGCTGAACTGGTAGGTATGGAAGATCTGGCTGATCAGATCAAGAAAGGCGAAATGAACTTTGACGTTGTTATTGCTTCTCCAGATGCAATGCGCGTTGTTGGCCAGCTGGGCCAGGTTCTGGGTCCACGCGGCCTGATGCCAAACCCGAAAGTGGGTACTGTAACTCCTAACGTTGCTGAAGCGGTTAAGAACGCTAAAGCAGGTCAGGTTCGTTATCGTAACGACAAAAACGGCATCATCCACACCACCATCGGTAAAGTGGACTTTGACGCTGACAAACTGAAAGAAAACCTGGAAGCTCTGCTGGTTGCGCTGAAAAAAGCAAAACCAACTCAGGCGAAAGGCGTGTACATCAAGAAAGTTAGCATCTCCACCACCATGGGTGCAGGTGTTGCAGTTGACCAGGCTGGCCTGAGCGCTGCTGCAAACTAATGCCTTTACGTGGGCGGTGATTTTGTCTACAATCTTACCCCCACGTTTGCTAACAAAAGTTAGCGGCTAAAAGATTTGTTCGTTGGAGCCTGGCCTAATCCAGGCCTCCGTCGAAGACCGCAGGTGTTTCGCAAGAGACTTAATCCCCTGCGTAGACGGTGACAGAACGCTAAGATTATTTTTGGATACTCTGGCTTGTTTCTGCTCACCGTATTAAGACGCTCTTTCCGTTGGGAAGAGTGAAGTGAGTTCCGGAACATGAGTTCCGGCAAACATCCAGGAGCAAAGCTAATGGCTTTAAATCTTCAAGACAAACAAGCGATTGTTGCTGAAGTCAGCGAAGTAGCCAAAGGCGCGCTGTCTGCAGTAGTTGCGGATTCCCGTGGCGTTACTGTAGACAAAATGACTGAACTGCGTAAAGCAGGTCGTGAAGCTGGCGTATACATGCGTGTTGTTCGTAACACCCTGCTGCGCCGCGTAGTTGAAGGTACTCAGTTCGAGTGCCTGAAAGACACGTTTGTTGGTCCGACCCTGATTGCATACTCTATGGAACACCCGGGCGCTGCTGCTCGTCTGTTCAAAGAGTTCGCGAAAGCGAATGCAAAATTTGAGGTCAAAGCTGCAGCCTTTGAAGGTGAGTTGATCCCGGCATCGCAAATCGATCGCCTGGCAACCCTGCCGACCTACGAAGAAGCAATTGCACGCCTGATGGCAACCATGAAAGAAGCTGCGGCTGGCAAACTGGTTCGCACTCTGGCTGCTGTACGCGATGCGAAAGAAGCTGCTTAATCGCAGTTATCTTTATAAAGCATTTGCTTACGTATAAACTTATTCTGATTTTCAGGAACAATTTAAATGTCTATCACTAAAGATCAAATCATTGAAGCAGTAGCAGCTATGTCCGTAATGGACGTTGTAGAGCTGGTTTCTGCAATGGAAGAAAAATTCGGTGTTTCTGCTGCTGCTGCTGTAGCTGTAGCTGCGGGCCCGGCTGAAGCTGCTGAAGAAAAAACTGAATTCGACGTAATTCTGAAAGCTGCTGGCGCGAACAAAGTTGCTGTTATCAAAGCAGTACGTGGCGCAACTGGCCTGGGTCTGAAAGAAGCTAAAGACCTGGTAGAATCTGCTCCAGCTGCGCTGAAAGAAGGCGTGAGCAAAGACGACGCAGAAGCACTGAAAAAATCTCTGGAAGAAGCTGGCGCTGAAGTTGAAGTTAAATAAGCCAACTTTTCTGGTTGCAGCCTAAGTCATTAGGCTGATGGCTGGTGACTTTTTAGTCACCAGCCTTTTTGCGCTGTAAGGCATCAGTAGCATTTCACACTGTTTGACTGCTGATTGTCCTGACAATGCATGTTTCTATCGACGACTTAATATATTGCGACAGGGTGCTCGCTCTGTGTAAATCGCGACGAAATGATTTAAGCGTGATAGCAACAGGTATTGCGGAAAGTATTCAATTTTCCGGTCCACAAAATGGTGTTGCACAAACTGTCCCTTCGTCGGACAGATGGGTCGACTTGTCAGCGAGCTGAGGAACCCTATGGTTTACTCCTATACCGAGAAAAAACGTATTCGTAAGGATTTTGGTAAACGTCCACAAGTTCTGGACATTCCATATCTCCTTTCTATCCAGCTTGACTCGTTCCAGAAGTTTATCGAGCAAGATCCTGAAGGGCAGTACGGTCTGGAAGCAGCCTTCCGCTCCGTGTTCCCGATTCAGAGCTACAGCGGTAACTCCGAGCTGCAGTACGTCAGCTACCGCCTTGGCGAACCGGTGTTTGACGTTCAGGAATGTCAGATCCGTGGCGTGACCTATTCCGCACCGCTGCGCGTAAAACTGCGTCTGGTGATCTACGAGCGCGAAGCGCCGGAAGGCACCGTAAAAGACATTAAAGAACAAGAAGTCTACATGGGTGAAATTCCACTCATGACTGACAACGGTACTTTCGTTATCAACGGTACTGAGCGTGTTATCGTTTCCCAGCTGCATCGTAGCCCGGGCGTCTTCTTCGACAGCGATAAAGGTAAAACACACTCTTCCGGTAAAGTACTGTATAACGCACGCATCATTCCTTACCGTGGTTCCTGGCTGGACTTCGAGTTCGATCCAAAAGACAACCTGTTTGTCCGTATCGACCGTCGTCGTAAACTGCCTGCAACCATCATTCTGCGTGCACTGAACTATACCACTGAGCAGATCCTGGACCTGTTCTTTGAGAAAGTGATCTTTGAAATCCGCGACAACAAGCTGCAGATGGAGCTGGTGCCGGAACGTCTGCGTGGTGAGACCGCGTCGTTCGACATCGAAGCCGACGGCAAAGTGTATGTGGAAAAAGGTCGCCGTATCACCGCGCGCCACATCCGCCAGCTGGAAAAAGATGATATCAAACACATCGAAGTTCCGGTTGAATACATTGCAGGAAAAGTAGCCGCGAAAGATTACGTTGATGAATCAACTGGCGAGCTGATCTGCCCGGCGAACATGGAGCTGAGCCTGGATCTGCTGGCTAAGCTGAGTCAGGCTGGCCACAAACGTATCGAAACGCTGTTCACCAACGATCTGGACCACGGTCCGTACATCTCTGAGACGGTACGCGTCGACCCAACGACCGATCGTCTGAGTGCGCTGGTTGAAATCTACCGCATGATGCGTCCTGGTGAGCCACCAACTCGCGAAGCGGCGGAAAGCCTGTTCGAGAATCTGTTCTTCTCCGAAGACCGCTACGATCTGTCTGCGGTTGGTCGTATGAAGTTCAACCGTTCTCTGCTGCGCGACGAAATTGAAGGTTCCGGTATCCTGAGCAAAGACGACATCATCGAAGTGATGAAGAAGCTCATCGATATCCGTAACGGTAAAGGCGAAGTGGACGATATCGACCACCTCGGCAACCGTCGTATCCGTTCCGTCGGCGAAATGGCGGAAAACCAGTTCCGCGTTGGCCTGGTGCGTGTAGAGCGTGCGGTGAAAGAGCGTCTGTCTCTGGGCGATCTGGATACCCTGATGCCTCAGGATATGATCAACGCCAAGCCGATTTCTGCAGCAGTGAAAGAGTTCTTTGGTTCCAGCCAGCTGTCTCAGTTCATGGACCAGAACAACCCGCTGTCTGAGATTACGCACAAACGTCGTATCTCTGCACTCGGCCCAGGCGGTCTGACCCGTGAACGTGCAGGCTTTGAAGTTCGAGACGTACACCCGACGCACTACGGTCGCGTATGTCCAATCGAAACGCCTGAAGGTCCAAACATCGGTCTGATCAACTCCCTGTCCGTGTACGCACAGACGAACGAATACGGTTTCCTTGAGACGCCGTACCGTAAAGTGACTGACGGTGTTGTAACCGACGAAATTCACTACCTGTCTGCTATCGAAGAAGGCAACTACGTTATCGCTCAGGCGAACTCCAACCTGGATGACGAAGGCCACTTTGTAGAAGATCTGGTGACCTGCCGTAGCAAAGGCGAATCCAGCTTGTTCAGCCGCGACCAGGTTGACTACATGGACGTATCCACCCAGCAGGTGGTATCCGTCGGTGCGTCCCTGATCCCGTTCCTGGAACACGATGACGCCAACCGTGCATTGATGGGTGCGAACATGCAACGTCAGGCCGTTCCAACTCTGCGTGCTGATAAGCCGCTGGTTGGTACTGGTATGGAACGTGCTGTTGCCGTTGACTCCGGTGTTACTGCAGTTGCTAAGCGTGGCGGTACCGTTCAGTACGTCGACGCATCCCGTATCGTTATCAAAGTTAACGAAGACGAGATGTATCCGGGCGAAGCAGGTATCGACATTTATAACCTGACCAAATACACCCGTTCTAACCAGAACACCTGTATCAACCAGATGCCTTGCGTATCTCTGGGTGAGCCAGTTGAGCGCGGCGACGTGCTGGCAGACGGTCCGTCCACCGACCTCGGTGAACTGGCGCTCGGTCAGAACATGCGCGTAGCGTTCATGCCGTGGAACGGTTACAACTTCGAAGACTCCATCCTCGTCTCCGAGCGTGTGGTTCAGGAAGATCGTTTCACCACCATCCACATTCAGGAACTGGCATGTGTGTCCCGTGACACCAAGCTGGGGCCAGAAGAGATCACCGCTGACATCCCTAACGTGGGTGAAGCTGCGCTCTCCAAACTGGATGAATCCGGTATCGTTTACATCGGTGCGGAAGTGACCGGCGGCGACATTCTGGTAGGTAAGGTTACGCCTAAAGGTGAAACCCAGCTGACGCCAGAAGAGAAACTGCTGCGTGCCATCTTCGGTGAGAAAGCGTCTGACGTTAAAGACTCTTCTCTGCGCGTACCAAACGGTGTTTCCGGTACGGTTATCGACGTTCAGGTCTTCACTCGTGACGGCGTTGAGAAAGATAAGCGTGCGCTGGAAATCGAAGAGATGCAGCTCAAACAGGCTAAGAAAGACCTGTCTGAAGAACTGCAGATCCTCGAAGCGGGTCTGTTCAGCCGTATCTATGCGGTGCTGGTTGCCGGTGGCGTTGAAGCTGAGAAGCTCGACAAACTGCCACGCGATCGCTGGCTGGAACTGGGCCTGACCGACGAAGAGAAACAAAATCAGCTGGAACAGCTGGCTGAGCAGTATGACGAACTGAAACACGAGTTCGAGAAAAAACTCGAAGCGAAACGCCGCAAAATCACTCAGGGCGACGATCTGGCACCAGGCGTGCTGAAGATTGTTAAGGTGTATCTGGCTGTTAAACGTCAGATCCAGCCTGGTGATAAGATGGCAGGTCGTCACGGTAACAAGGGTGTTATCTCTAAGATCAACCCGATCGAAGATATGCCGCACGATGCTAACGGTACGCCGGTAGATATCGTACTGAACCCACTGGGCGTACCGTCTCGTATGAACATTGGTCAGATCCTGGAAACTCACCTGGGTATGGCTGCGAAAGGCATCGGCGACAAGATTAACGCCATGCTGAAACAGCAGCAGGAAGTCGCGAAACTGCGCGAATTCATCCAGCGTGCCTACGATCTGGGTACCGACGTGCGTCAGAAAGTCGACCTGAACACCTTCAGCGATGAAGAAGTGCTGCGTCTGGCAGAGAACCTGCGCAAAGGTATGCCAATTGCAACGCCGGTATTCGACGGTGCAAAAGAAGCTGAAATTAAAGAGCTGCTGCAACTGGGTGGTCTGCCAACGTCTGGTCAGATTACGCTGTTTGACGGCCGTACCGGTGAACAGTTCGAACGTCCGGTAACCGTAGGTTACATGTACATGCTGAAACTGAACCACCTGGTCGACGACAAGATGCACGCTCGTTCTACCGGTTCTTACAGCCTGGTTACTCAGCAGCCGCTGGGTGGTAAGGCACAGTTCGGTGGTCAGCGCTTCGGGGAGATGGAAGTGTGGGCGCTGGAAGCATACGGCGCGGCATACACCCTGCAGGAAATGCTCACCGTTAAGTCTGATGACGTGAACGGTCGTACCAAGATGTATAAAAACATCGTGGACGGCAACCATCAGATGGAACCGGGCATGCCAGAATCCTTCAACGTTCTGTTGAAAGAGATTCGTTCGCTGGGTATCAACATCGAACTGGAAGACGAGTAATTCTCGCTCAAACAGGTCACTGGTGCCGGGTTAATCCCCGGCACCGGATTGTGCTAACTCCGACGGGAGCAAATCCGTGAAAGATTTATTAAAGTTTCTGAAAGCGCAGACTAAAACCGAAGAGTTTGATGCGATCAAAATTGCTCTGGCTTCGCCAGACATGATCCGTTCATGGTCTTTCGGTGAAGTTAAAAAGCCGGAAACCATCAACTACCGTACGTTCAAACCTGAGCGTGACGGCCTTTTCTGTGCGCGTATTTTCGGGCCAGTAAAAGATTACGAGTGCCTGTGCGGTAAGTACAAGCGCCTGAAACACCGTGGTGTGATCTGTGAGAAGTGCGGCGTTGAAGTGACCCAGACCAAAGTACGCCGTGAGCGTATGGGCCACATCGAGCTGGCGTCTCCAACTGCTCACATCTGGTTCCTGAAATCCCTGCCTTCCCGTATCGGTCTGCTGCTGGATATGCCGCTGCGTGATATCGAACGTGTTCTGTACTTCGAATCTTATGTGGTTATCGAAGGCGGGATGACGAACCTGGAACGTCATCAGATCCTGACTGAAGAGCAGTATCTGGACGCGCTGGAAGAGTTCGGTGACGAATTCGACGCGAAGATGGGTGCGGAAGCTATTCAGGCCCTGCTGAAGAGCATGGATCTGGAGCAAGAGTGCGAGCAGCTGCGTGAAGAGCTGAACGAAACCAACTCCGAAACCAAGCGTAAAAAGCTGACCAAGCGTATCAAACTGCTGGAAGCGTTCGTTCAGTCTGGTAACAAGCCAGAGTGGATGATCCTGACCGTTCTGCCGGTTCTGCCGCCAGATCTGCGTCCACTGGTTCCGCTGGATGGTGGTCGTTTCGCAACGTCCGATCTGAACGATCTGTATCGTCGCGTGATCAACCGTAACAACCGTCTGAAACGTCTGCTGGATCTGGCTGCGCCGGACATCATCGTACGCAACGAAAAACGTATGCTGCAGGAAGCGGTAGATGCTCTGCTGGATAACGGTCGTCGTGGTCGTGCGATCACCGGTTCTAACAAACGTCCTCTGAAATCTTTGGCCGACATGATCAAAGGTAAACAGGGTCGTTTCCGTCAGAACCTGCTCGGTAAGCGTGTTGACTACTCCGGTCGTTCTGTAATCACCGTAGGTCCATACCTGCGTCTGCATCAGTGCGGTCTGCCGAAGAAAATGGCACTGGAGCTGTTCAAACCATTCATCTACGGCAAGCTGGAACTGCGTGGCCTGGCCACCACCATCAAAGCCGCTAAGAAAATGGTTGAGCGTGAAGAAGCTGTCGTTTGGGATATCCTGGACGAAGTGATCCGCGAACACCCAGTACTGCTGAACCGTGCACCAACCCTGCACCGTCTGGGTATCCAGGCATTTGAGCCGGTCCTGATCGAAGGTAAAGCTATTCAGCTGCACCCGCTGGTTTGTGCGGCATATAACGCCGACTTCGATGGTGACCAGATGGCTGTTCACGTACCGCTGACGCTGGAAGCCCAGCTCGAAGCGCGTGCGCTGATGATGTCTACCAACAACATCCTGTCTCCAGCGAACGGTGAGCCAATCATTGTTCCTTCTCAGGACGTTGTACTGGGTCTGTACTACATGACCCGTGACTGTGTTAACGCCAAAGGCGAAGGCATGGTGCTGACTGGCCCGAAAGAAGCTGAGCGTATTTATCGCGCTGGCCTGGCCTCTCTGCATGCGCGCGTTAAAGTGCGTATCACCGAATACGAAAAAGATGCAAACGGCGAATTCGTTGCGAAAACCAGCCTGAAAGACACGACCGTTGGCCGTGCCATTCTGTGGATGATCGTACCGAAAGGTCTGCCTTTCTCCATCGTCAACCAGGCGCTGGGCAAGAAAGCGATCTCCAAAATGCTGAACACCTGTTACCGCATTCTGGGTCTGAAGCCGACCGTTATCTTCGCTGACCAGACAATGTACACCGGCTTTGCGTATGCAGCGCGTTCAGGTGCATCTGTTGGTATCGATGACATGGTCATCCCAGAGAAGAAACACGAGATCATCTCTGAAGCGGAAGCTGAAGTTGCTGAGATCCAGGAGCAGTTCCAGTCTGGTCTGGTTACCGCGGGCGAACGCTATAACAAAGTTATCGATATCTGGGCCGCGGCGAACGATCGTGTATCCAAAGCGATGATGGATAACCTGCAGACCGAAACCGTGATTAACCGTGACGGCGTAGAAGAGCAGCAGGTTTCCTTCAACAGCATTTACATGATGGCCGACTCCGGTGCGCGTGGTTCTGCAGCACAGATTCGTCAGCTGGCAGGTATGCGTGGTCTGATGGCGAAGCCAGATGGCTCCATCATCGAAACGCCAATCACCGCGAACTTCCGTGAAGGTCTGAACGTACTCCAGTACTTCATCTCCACGCACGGTGCGCGTAAAGGTCTGGCGGATACCGCACTGAAAACAGCGAACTCCGGTTATCTGACGCGTCGTCTGGTTGACGTTGCACAGGACCTGGTTGTGACCGAAGACGATTGTGGCACCCTCGAAGGTATCACCATGACCCCGGTTATCGAGGGTGGTGATGTTAAAGAGCCACTGCGCGATCGCGTTCTGGGTCGTGTAACCGCGGAAGACATTCTGAAGCCGGGTACGGCAGACATTCTGGTTCCACGCAACACGCTGCTGCACGAGCATTGGTGTGACCTGCTGGAAGCGAACTCTGTTGACTCCGTGAAAGTTCGTTCCGTTGTATCCTGTGACACCGACTTTGGTGTATGTGCACACTGCTACGGTCGTGACCTGGCGCGTGGCCACATCATTAACAAAGGTGAAGCCATCGGCGTTATCGCGGCACAGTCCATCGGTGAGCCGGGTACACAGCTGACGATGCGTACGTTCCACATCGGTGGTGCGGCATCTCGTGCGGCTGCTGAATCCAGCATCCAGGTGAAAAACAAAGGTAGCATCAAGCTCAGCAACGCGAAGTCGGTTGTGAACTCCAGCGGTAAACTGGTCATCACTTCCCGTAACACCGAGCTGAAGCTGATCGACGAATTCGGTCGTACCAAAGAGAGCTATAAAGTGCCTTACGGTGCGGTTATGGCGAAAGGTGATGGCGAGCAAGTTGCCGGCGGTGAAACCGTTGCAAACTGGGATCCGCACACCATGCCGGTTATCACCGAAGTAAGTGGTTTCATCCGCTTCACTGACATGATTGACGGCCAGACCATTACTCGTCAGACCGACGAGCTGACCGGTCTGTCTTCTCTGGTGGTTCTGGATTCTGCTGAACGTACTACCGGTGGTAAAGATCTGCGTCCTGCACTGAAAATCGTTGATGCTCAGGGTAACGACGTTCTGATCCCAGGTACCGATATGCCTGCGCAGTACTTCCTGCCGGGTAAAGCGATTGTACAGCTGGAAGATGGCGTACAGATCAGCTCTGGTGACACCCTGGCGCGTATTCCTCAGGAATCCGGCGGTACCAAGGACATCACCGGTGGTCTGCCACGCGTTGCGGACCTGTTCGAAGCGCGTCGTCCGAAAGAGCCTGCAATCCTGGCTGAAATCAGCGGTATCATCTCCTTCGGTAAAGAGACCAAAGGTAAACGCCGTCTGGTTATCACACCAGTAGATGGCAGCGAACCGTACGAAGAGATGATTCCTAAGTGGCGTCAGCTCAACGTGTTCGAAGGTGAACGTGTAGAACGTGGTGACGTGGTTTCCGATGGTCCAGAAGCGCCGCACGACATTCTGCGTCTTCGTGGCGTACATGCGGTAACGCGTTACATCACCAACGAAGTACAGGACGTTTACCGTCTGCAGGGCGTTAAGATTAACGATAAGCACATTGAAGTTATCGTTCGTCAGATGCTGCGTAAAGCAACCATCGAAAACGCAGGCAGCTCCGAGTTCCTGGAAGGCGAGCAGGTTGAATACTCACGCGTCAAGATCGCTAACCGCGAACTGGAAGCGAACGGCAAAATCGGTGCGACCTTCTCGCGCGATCTGCTGGGTATCACCAAAGCGTCTCTGGCAACCGAGTCCTTCATCTCTGCAGCATCGTTCCAGGAAACGACTCGTGTCCTGACCGAAGCCGCTGTTGCAGGTAAACGTGATGAACTGCGCGGTCTGAAAGAGAACGTTATCGTGGGTCGTCTGATCCCGGCTGGTACCGGTTATGCGTACCATCAGGATCGTATGCGTCGTCGTGCTGCGGGCGAACTGCCAGCTGCACCGCAGGTGACTGCTGAAGATGCATCCGCGAGCCTGGCAGAACTGCTGAACGCAGGTCTGGGTGGTTCTGACAACGAGTAATCGTTGAGCCGCTAATAAAAAACCCGCCTCGGCGGGTTTTTTTACATCTGCATGTTTTCAATTCACTAACGGGATCCGGCGATAAAGCTCAATCATATCGCCTGCCAGGTCCTGAATGACCATGGCGTTCATCAGGTGATCCTGAGAGTGGACGGTGATCAGGTTAACCGGAAGTTTCCCGGTCCCCTCATCAAGACCAATAAGCTGCGTCTGTATGGTGTGCGCATGCTTCACATATTCACGCGACTCTTCCATCGCTTTTTCAGCTTCGTCAAACTCACCTTTACGCGCCATCTGCAACGCCGTCAGGGCCGCACTGCGCGCTGCACCTGCGTTAACAAGCAGTTCCATAATCGTGGTTTCTAAGTCTTCCATTATGACTCCAGAAGTTTGAGCGCTTTATCCAGTACGGCATCACCTTTCATCATGCCGTAATCCATCATGTCGATCACCGCGACCTTTTTACCTAACGGGTCGGCCTGTGCCTGTAATTTAGCCTGCTCGTATTTAACCTGTGGCCCCAGTAATACGATGTCGGCCGTCGCGATGTTGTCTTTAAACTCCGCAACCGGAACGGCTTTAATGGTGACTTCAACCCCTTTTTTCTGCGCGGCATCTTTCATACGTTGAACCAGCATGCTGGTTGACATTCCCGCTGCACAGCATAAAACGATGTTCTTCATAATCAGCCTCGATCTACATGTGTTTATTGATAATTATCCCGTGCAGACCGCTTCAACAACCGCTTTACCGCGATTGTGTGTCAGGCATCACAAAGAAACAGGCGATTTTCTGAAACCGGTTACAATTTTACACTGGCGGGTACCCGGCCCGTCGAAACGGGCAGGGTGAAGGAGAGAGGATTAGCTGATGGATGTGCGAATGATGCGGTTTTTTCCCTGCTGTTTGGCGCTGTAGAGGGCGTTATCAACGCTTCCGACGAATTGTTCCAGCGGCTCAAAATGCCACTCTCCAAGACCACCGCTGAACGTAACGCGCAGGTTTTCTTCCCGCCAGACGCGATTTTCAACGGCGGTACGCCACGCTTCCAGCAAGGAGAGCGCGGAAGACATCTGCTCCGCCTGGAAGATGACCGCGAACTCTTCTCCACCATAACGGTAAACCGAAACATGATGTGGCTGCATAATCTGGATCCCTTCCCGAGCCACGTTGCGCAGAACGATATCACCGGTCAGGTGACCCAGCGTGTCGTTAATTGACTTGAAGTTATCGATATCCACCAGCGCCATCGCGAAAGGCTGCTGGGTATTCAGCAGCTCTGCGACATCGCTGTCGAACGCGCGGCGGTTTTTACAGCCCGTCAGCGCATCGTGGGTGGCCTGGCGCACATACGCCATTTCGCGCTCTTTATTGGACTGAATCGTGTGGCTCAGCATCGCTTCCAGGCGCGGCGCCTCGCTGACATCGCCGGTTTTGATGGCATTGATAATGTGCATCAACACGCTACGCGAGGCGTGGCGGAGGTATAAGCCGAAAAGGATGATGATGATGGCCGCCAGCGCAAACCCCCAGCCAACGATCGTCGTTTCGTGGCGGGTAATATCGGTGAGCGTCGCGCCGGATACCCGGTAGATGACAAACCAGTCCGGGTTGGTAAACGAGTAGTAGTAATACCAGGCGTTGCTTTTCTTGTCGTAAAGATGACCTTCGCCGCTGGTCATTTTGTCCATCAGCGCTTCGCTCACGTACTGCTTGAAGAGCGCGCCGGTATCTGGATGCAGCACCACGGCACCATCGCGTTCGACGACGAAGAATTCCCCCTGAACGGGCGCCACCATCTGACGCAGGGTGAAGCCCATTGAGGTCAAATCGAGATGGAAAGCGAGCGTTCCCTTCAGCCTCCCTTCAGGCGATATCAAAGGCTTATAAAGCGTCACCGTCGGATGGCCGGTGAAGTAGTCCATGTAAGGACGGGTATAGTGGCTGAAGATGCTGGCTTCCGCCTGAGCGACAAACCACGGTCGCGTCCGGGGATCGAAGGTTTTACTCGTCTCCGTGGGGAGCACTTCCGGTGCGCGGAGATAATGCCCTTGCGTGTCCGCCAGCGAGATGGAGGAGACGGTCGGCATCAGGTTCTGCAGATGCATCATCATCTGCAGTCCCTGCGTCGGATTGACGTTGAGCGTCTCGTTTAGCCTGTCGTCGCGCGCAAAGTACATCGCGGAACGGCCCAGGATATAGTCGTTTTCACGCAGGATAGATTCGGTGTAGTTCACCGCCAGGTTATGCGTGAAGTTGCTATTGATCTTATGATAATCCTCAAGAAAATCCTTCCGTTGCGAAAGCGTCACCGCGATCGCGATCACCGCAAAACTGCAGAGGATCCCCGCGAAGCTGAGCATAATGGGCCGGGTAAAAGAGAGCTTTTTGCTGTGAAGTGCCATGAGCTGTACATCGTTCCTGATGGTGAATACTTTTCGTCTGCCGATATCCTCTCAGCATAGTCGCTGTCCTGCGGTTAGCGGTGAATTATACGGCACACGATTTCTGACGGGATGATTTATCTTAAGAACCATTAAGAAAATACTTATTAAACTGGCAGGGACCGTTTGTGTAATGCACCAGAGGCAGGGCGAAACGAGGAAGAAGCTTTTCGCCCTGGTCAGCATCCGTTGCTGACCGTGTGACAATAAAAAACCGGACGATCGCTGACAATCCTCCGGTTTTGCCTTTTCGTTGCGCCTCGATAATTTTTTAACGTGTTGCAGTGCGTTTCAACGTCACTGCGAGGCTCTTCCCAGCCAGCTGTCCCAGTCTTTCCAGACAGGCTGAAGACCCTGCGCCGTCAGGGCGGCAGCGACCGCTTCCGGACGTCGGCCATCATGCGGTACAAACTGTTCCAGCTCCGGACGATCGTCGGCGTAGCCGCCAGGCTGCGTTTTGGAAAATGCGCTGACGTTGTTAATCGCAAGCGGGATAACGCGATCGCGAAACGCCGGGGACTCGCGCGTTGAAAGCGATAATTCCACTTCCGGGGCGAGCAGGCGAAACGCGCAGATGGTCTGCACCAGCTGGCGTTCATCCATCAGAGAAGCCGGTTCAATTCCTCCCGCGCAGGGACGCAGGCGCGGGAAGGAGATGGAATAACGGCTCTGCCAGTAGCGCTGTTGAAGCCAAAGCAGATGTTCCGCCACCATGTAACAATCCACCCGCCAGCTGTCGGAGAGCCCGATCAGCGCACCCAGACCGATTTTGTCGATGCCGGCGCGACCCAGCCTGTCCGGCGTTTCCAGGCGGAAAAAGAAATCCTGTTTCTTGCCTTTCAGGTGGTGCCGGGCGTACGTCGCCTCATTGTAGGTTTCCTGATAGACCATAACGCCGTCCAGCCCGAGCGTTTTGAGCTCCGCGTACTCCTCCTGCGACAGAGGCTGCACTTCCATCTGCAACGACGCAAACTGACGACGAATGGCAGGAAGATGCCGACGGAAATAGTCCATTCCCACCTTCCCCTGATGCTCGCCCGTGACCAGCAGAAGATGTTCAAAGCCCATTTCACGGATGGCTGCACACTCACGGGCAATCTCACCCGCATCAAGCGTTTTACGCCTGATGTGGTTGCTCATGGAGAAGCCGCAGTAGGTGCAGTCATTGGCGCACAGGTTGGAGAGATAGAGCGGCACGTAGAAGCTCACCGTGTTGCCAAAACGCTGGCGGGTGAGCCGCTGCGCTCGCTGAGCCATCGGTTCGAGGTACGCGCTGGCCGCCGGGGAGAGCAGGGCCATCAGATCCTCGCGGGTCAGCTGACGGGCATGCAGCGCGCGCTCCACGTCAGCCGCCGTTTTGCTGTTAATGCGCAGGGCAATGTCGTCCCAGTTAAGCTGTCGCCAGCGCTCGGTAAACGTGCTCATGAGATCGCCTCCAGAAAACCGGTCAGCGGGCTGGTGGCCTGCGCCTGGAAACTGCGCGAGCCGGGACCTGATCCCCTTGCCAGCAGGCCGGCCTCCACGGCCAGGCGGAACGCCCGCGCCATCATGACCGGATCGTCGGCAACCGCGATAGCCGTATTGACCAGCACCGCGTCAGCCCCCATTTCCAGCGCCTGCGCGGCATGGCTGGGCACGCCAATGCCCGCATCAACCACCACCGGCACGGTAGCCTGCTCAATAATGATTTCCAGCATCGCGCGGGTTTCCAGCCCCTGGTTGGAGCCAATGGGGGCCCCCAGCGGCATGACGGCGGCGCAGCCGACCTCTTCCAGACGTTTGCACAGCACCGGGTCTGCCCCGCAGTAAGGCAGGACGGTAAACCCTTGCTGAACCAGCTTTTCAGCCGCTTTCAGCGTTTCAATCGGGTCGGGCAGCAGCCAGCGGGCATCCGGATGGATTTCCAGCTTCAGCCAGCGGGTGCCGAGCGCTTCACGCGCCAGCTGTGCGGCGAAAATCGCCTCTTCGGCGGTTTTCGCTCCGGAGGTGTTGGGCAGCAGCGTCACGCCTGCTTCCAGCAACGGAGCCAGAATGGCATCGCTGTGATGGCGCAGATCCACGCGCTTGAGCGCCAGCGTCACCAGCTGGCTGCCGCTTTCACGAATGGCATCCACCATCAGCTGCGGCGAGGCGAATTTTCCGGTTCCGGTAAACAGATGCGAATCAAAAACCTTATCGGCAATACGTAACATCTCAGCCCCCTGCGATAACCTGAAACAGCAGGATCTGGTCGCCTTCATTGACCTGCTGATGTTCCCACTGCTCGCGCGGCAGGATCTGTTGATTGAGCGCCAGCGCCGTTCCCGGCTTGAGCTGACGCAGCTTGTCGAGCAGTGCGGCAACGGTAAGCCCGTCGTCGCATCTCATCGGCTCATCGTTAAACAGAATGCGCATCGCGGCCTCCGCATACCGGGCAGCGGCTGGCGCGGCGTAACGCCAGCTGGCGCCAGCCGCTGGAGCGGGCATCAAACAGCCGCAGCGTATTGCGTTCCGTCTCCATGCCGCTGAGCAGCTTGATAGTCTCCAGCGCCTGCATGGTGCCCATCACGCCGACCACCGGACCCAGAATACCCGCCGTACGGCAGTTGCGCGTCGGCTCGGCATCGTCCGGCCACAGGCAGCGATAGCAGCCCTGCGTCCACGGTGGCGTCAGAACCATCATTTGCCCGCCGAACCCCACCGCGCTAGCGGTAATAAGCGGCGTATGATTTGCCACGCACGCGGCGTTGATCGCCTGGCGCGTCGCCATGTTGTCGGTACAGTCCAGCACCACGTCGGCAAGGGCGACTTCACGGTGCAGGCTTTCACCGCTAAGACGCTCCTGTAAGGCAATCAGCTCGATATCCGGGTTAAGCTGGTTCAGCCGCTGCCGGGTGATTTTCGCTTTCGTCTGGTTGATATCGTCGGTAGTAAAGAGGATTTGCCGCTGCAGGTTGCTGAGGTGGACCTCATCGTCGTCGGCCAGCACCAGCGTGCCGATACCCGCACCTGCCAGATAGAGCGCGGCGGGTGCACCTAGTCCCCCCAGGCCAACAATCAGCACCCGGCTGGCGAGCAGTTTTTGCTGGCCGTCGATGGCGATATCCTCCAGCAGGATCTGACGGCTGTAGCGCATAAAGTCGCGATCATTCATCGCCTGCTCCTGCCAGCTGTAAAAGCTGTTCGGTGGCGGACCGCCAGTCTGCCGCCTGGGTGATAGCGCTGACGACGGCGATGCTGCCGACGCCGGTCTCCAGCACCGCCGGGGCACGTTCAAGGCTGATTCCGCCGATGGCGACGGTGGGGTAATCGGCAAGGCGTTTAACGTGACTCGCCAGCTGCATCAGACCCTGCGGTGCGGAGGGCATCTGCTTGGTTTGCGTCGGGAAGACGTGACCGAGCGCGATGTATGAGGGACGGGCCGCCAGGGCCACGTCGATCTCCATGTCATCGTGCGTTGACACGCCAAGACGCAGCCCGGCTTCACGGATTGCGCTCAGATCCGTTGTTTCCAGGTCCTCCTGACCCAGATGCACGCCGTACGCCCGGTGCTTAACGGCTAGCCGCCAGTAGTCGTTGATAAACAGCCGGGCGTTATACCGACGCCCCAGCGCAATGGCGGCAACCACATCGGCTTCCACCTCGTCATCGCGCTTATCCTTGATGCGCAGCTGGAGGGTGCGAACGCCTGCCTCCAGCAGTCGCGCTAACCACGCCACGCTGTCCACCACCGGATAGAGCCCTAAACGGTAGGGGACGGGTGGGAAATCGGGCTGGTACATTACGCCTCCTCTTTTTTGAGGTAGATTTCGCCGCCTTTGGCGCGGAAGGTTTCAGACATGTCCGCCATACCCACTTCAATGGTTTGCGTGGCGGCGTAGTCGCGCACTTCCTGGCTGATTTTCATCGAGCAGAATTTTGGTCCGCACATGGAGCAGAAGTGCGCGACTTTGCCCGATTCCTGCGGCAGGGTTTCGTCGTGGTAGGCGCGGGCGGTGAACGGGTCCAGCGCCAGGTTGAACTGATCTTCCCAGCGGAATTCAAAGCGCGCCTTCGACATGGCGTTATCGCGGATTTGCGCGCCCGGGTGGCCTTTGGCCAGATCCGCCGCGTGGGCGGCAATTTTGTAGGTAATCAGCCCCTGCTTCACGTCCTCTTTGTTTGGCAGGCCGAGGTGCTCTTTCGGCGTCACGTAGCAGAGCATGGCGCAGCCGAACCAGCCGATCATCGCCGCGCCAATGCCTGACGTGAAGTGGTCGTAACCCGGCGCAATATCGGTGGTCAACGGTCCCAGGGTGTAGAACGGCGCTTCGTGGCAGTGCTCCAGCTCTTCGGTCATGTTGCGGCGGATCATCTGCATCGGCACGTGTCCTGGGCCTTCAATCATCACCTGCACGTCATACTCCCAGGCGATTTTGGTCAGTTCGCCCAGCGTGTGCAGCTCGGCAAACTGCGCTTCGTCGTTGGCGTCACGGATGGAGCCCGGGCGCAGGCCGTCGCCCAGCGAGAGGGAGACGTCATAAGCGGCGCAGATTTCGCAGATCTCGCGGAAGTGTTCGTAGAGGAAGTTCTCCTGGTGATGGGAGAGGCACCACTTCGCCATGATCGAACCGCCGCGCGAGACGATACCGGTCAGACGCTTCGCGGTCATCGGCACGTAGCGCAGCAGCACGCCCGCGTGAATGGTGAAGTAGTCGACGCCCTGCTCGGCCTGCTCCAGCAGCGTGTCGCGGAACGCTTCCCAGGTCAGGTCTTCGGCAATGCCGTTGACCTTCTCCAGCGCCTGATAAATCGGGACGGTGCCAATCGGAACCGGGCTGTTACGCAGGATCCACTCGCGGGTTTCGTGAATATAGCGGCCGGTGGAGAGATCCATTACCGTGTCCGCACCCCAGCGCGTTGACCAGACCAGCTTTTCCACCTCTTCTTCGATGGAGGAGGTGACGGCCGAGTTACCGATGTTAGCGTTGACCTTCACCAGGAAGTTGCGGCCAATAATCATCGGCTCGGATTCCGGGTGGTTAATGTTGGCGGGGATAATCGCGCGCCCGGCGGCCACTTCGTCACGCACAAATTCCGGCGTGATGTTCTCTGGCAGGCGCGCGCCAAAGCCCTCTCCCGGATGCTGGTAGCGCAGCACTTCGCTGCGGATACGCTCGCGGCCCATGTTCTCGCGGATGGCGATGAACTCCATCTCCGGCGTGACGATACCCTGGCGGGCGTAGTGCAGCTGGGTCACGCATTTGCCCGCTTTGGCACGTTTTGGCGTCAGCAGGCCGGTAAAGCGCAGACCGTCCAGACCGTCGTCGGCCAGGCGTTCTTTGGTGTACGCAGAACTGCGAACGCTCAGTTCTTCGCAGTCGTTACGCGCCTCAATCCACGGCTGGCGCAGCTTTGCCAGACCCTGCTGAACGTTGATCGTAACAGAGGGATCGCCGTACGGGCCGGAGGTGTCATACACCGGTATGGCTTCGTTGTCTTCATACTGCGGATTCTCTTTGCTGCCGCCGATAAGCGTCGGGCTGAGATGGATTTCGCGCATCGGGACGCGGATATCGGCCTGCGAGCCGGAAATGTAGATGCGTTTCGAGTTCGGGAAAGCGGTGCCTTCCAGGGTGTCGATGAAGTGTTGGGCCTGTGCGCGCTGTTCGCGGCGGGTCAGTTTTGCAGTAGACATAGCTCATTCCAAAAGTGAAGGACATGGCTTGTCAGACGACGGATGAAGCAAGAGAGGATCGCCCGGGGGGCGATACAACAGCAGTGTGACTCTTGTTCCCTTCGCAGGTATTAACCTGATCAGGTTCCGCGGATCCCGAATTAACGGTCTCAGCCCGGCTTTCGCTCTGGGCACTCCGACAAGAAAAATCCCCCTCGTGAGAGGGGCGAATGGCTGTAAATTACTCGTTAACGATTAATAACTCAAGCCGGGCGCGCGACGTTATCTTCGGGACTGGCATCCAGGACGAGGCTAATCAGCCTATCTTCCAGCGTGAATCGCTCCTCCAGCGCTTCACCGAGGTCGGATAACGCCCGCTGAAACTCAAGGTAGTTATCGTGATCGATGGCATTCTCGAGCGTGGAATCATAGTAATCCATGATCTGCTGGGTGTTGGCCTCCAGCAGCGGATAGAGTTTGCTGGCCGCTAAATACGGCGTTGTCCCTTCCATTTCGCGGATAATGCGTTCATAAATATTGAAATGGCCGTCGGACAGATAGTCGACCAGGCCCTGACAAAAATCATCCAGCGCTTTTTCGTTCAGCCGCATAAACGATTCTTTGCCAGGCTTAATGCCGACCAGATTGTAATAAGCCACGAGTAGATGCTTGCGCACATGAAGCCAGCGATCCACCAGTTTGTTACTTCCTCTAACGCGCTCAGTCAGGCTTTCTAGCTGGTTTAACATGGTCGACTCCGCAAAGTGTAGGATTGAATCTGCTTATCCAGAATGTAACCACAATGCTAACAACATGTCAGTGAAGCGAAGGTAGTGCAATAGATATGGATCGTATTATTGAAAAATCAGATCTGGGTTGGTGGATCGTCAGCCACGAACAAAAATTATGGTTGCCCGGTGGTGAACTGCCCTACGGTGCAGCGGAAACGTTCGATCTCGTGGGCCAGCCAGCGCTAAAGATCGGCGAGTGGCAGGGTGAGCCCGTGTGGTTGATCCAGCAAGCGCGTCGTCAGGATATGGGATCCGTTCGCCAGGTGTTGGATCTGGACGTGGGCTTGTTCCAGCTGGCGGGGCGCGGCGTGCAGCTGGCGGAGTTTTACCGCTCGCATAAATACTGCGGCTATTGCGGTCATACCATGCGTCCGAGCAAAACCGAGTGGGCGATGCTCTGCAGCCACTGCCGCGAGCGCTACTATCCGCAGATTGCGCCGTGCATCATCGTCGCTATCCGCCGGGATGATTCTATTTTGCTGGCGCAGCATACCCGCCATCGCAACGGCGTTCACACCGTGCTGGCCGGCTTCGTCGAGGTGGGCGAAACGCTGGAGCAGGCGGTAGCGCGCGAGGTGATGGAGGAGAGCGGGATCAAAGTGAAGAACCTGCGCTACGTTACCTCCCAGCCGTGGCCGTTCCCGCAGTCGCTGATGACGGCCTTTATGGCCGAATACGACAGCGGCGAGATCGTTATCGATCAGAAAGAGCTGCTGGAAGCGAACTGGTATCGCTACGACGATTTACCGCTGTTACCACCGCCGGGCACCGTGGCGCGCCGGCTGATAGAAGATACCGTAGCGATGTGTCGGGCCGAGTATGAGTAGTGTTACACTGAGGCCATGACGCTTAAGGAACTGCAAAAATGACCGAACTGAAGAACGATCGTTATCTGCGTGCGCTGCTGCGACAGCCCGTTGATGTCACCCCGGTGTGGATGATGCGCCAGGCGGGACGCTATCTGCCAGAATACAAAGCCACGCGCGCGCAGGCGGGCGATTTTATGTCGCTGTGCAAAAACGCCGAGCTGGCCTGTGAAGTGACGCTCCAGCCGCTGCGCCGCTTCCCGCTGGATGCGGCGATCCTCTTCTCGGATATTCTCACCATTCCGGATGCCATGGGCCTTGGCCTGTACTTTGAAACGGGTGAAGGCCCGCGTTTCACTTCTCCGATTAAAAGCAAAGCCGACGTGGACAAGCTGCCGATCCCCGATCCGGAAGGCGAGCTGGGCTACGTGATGAATGCCGTGCGCACCATTCGCCGCGAGCTGAAAGGTGAAGTGCCGCTGATTGGCTTCTCCGGCAGCCCGTGGACGCTGGCGACCTATATGGTTGAAGGGGGCAGCAGCAAAGCCTTCACCCTGATTAAAAAGATGATGTACGCCGAGCCGCTGGCCCTGCATGCGCTGCTCGACAAGCTGGCGAAGAGCGTCACGCTCTATCTGAACGCGCAGATTAAAGCCGGTGCGCAGTCGGTGATGATTTTCGACACCTGGGGCGGCGTGCTGACCGGCCGCGATTATCAGCAGTTCTCCCTGTACTACATGCATAAAATCGTCGACGGCCTGCTGCGTGAAAACGAAGGTCGCCGCGTGCCGGTGACGCTGTTCACCAAAGGTGGCGGCCAGTGGCTGGAAGCGATGGCGGCCACCGGCTGCGACGCGCTGGGTCTCGACTGGACCACCGATATTGCCGATGCCCGCCGCCGCGTGGGCGACAAAGTGGCGCTGCAGGGCAATATGGACCCGTCCATGCTTTATGCGCCGCCTGCCCGCATTGAAGAAGAAGTGTCGACTATACTGTCTGGTTTCGGCCAGGGGGAAGGCCACGTCTTTAACCTCGGCCACGGTATTCATCAGGATGTACCGCCAGAGCACGCAGGCGTATTTGTGGAGGCGGTGCATCGGCTTTCTGCCCAGTATCACAAGTAAGGAGTCGTTATGGATCTCGCGTCGCTACGCGCTCAACAAATCGAACTGGCCTCATCGGTGATCCGCGAGGATCGTCTGGATAAGGATCCTCCGCAGTACATTGGCGGAGCAGACGTCGGGTTCGAGCAGGGTGGGGACGTGACGCGAGCGGCGATGGTGGTACTGAAGTACCCTTCGCTCGAGCTGGTGGAGTACAAGGTCGCGCGTATTGCCACCACCATGCCCTATATTCCCGGCTTTCTCTCCTTTCGCGAATATCCCGCGCTGCTGGCAGCGTGGGAGCAGCTCTCGCAAAAACCTGACCTGCTGTTTGTCGATGGGCACGGGATCTCACACCCGCGCCGCTTAGGTGTTGCCAGCCACTTTGGGCTGCTGGTGGATGTGCCGACCATTGGCGTTGCCAAGAAACGCCTGTGCGGCGCGTTTGAGCCACTCTCCGCCGAGCCGGGTGCGCTGGCGCCGCTCATCCATAAAGGCGAGCAGCTGGCGTGGGTCTGGCGCAGTAAGGCTCGCTGTAATCCGCTGTTCATCGCCACCGGCCATCGGGTGAGCATGGACAGTGCTCTGGCGTGGGTACAGCGCTGCATGAATGGCTACCGCTTACCGGAGCCGACGCGCTGGGCTGACGCGGTGGCCTCTTCGCGTCCGGCTTTTGTTCGTTGGCAGGAAATTCAGCGATGATTCAGGTAAACTGCGCCTAATTTTCGATTCGAGAGATCATCATGCTACAAAACCCGATTCACCTGCGCCTTGAAAAGCTGGAAAGCTGGCAGCACGTCACCTTTATGGCTTGCCTGTGCGAGCGCATGTATCCCAACTATGCCGCGTTCTGCAAGCAGACGGGCTTTGGTGATGGCCATATCTACCGCCGCATTCTGGATCTGATCTGGGAAACGCTGACGGTGAAAGACGCGAAGGTGAATTTCGACTCTCAGCTCGAAAAGCTGGAAGAGGCGATTCCGGTGGCGGATGATTTTGACCTGTACGGCGTCTACCCGGCAATTGATGCCTGTGTGGCGTTAAGCGAATTGCTCCACTCCCGCCTGAGCGGTGAGACGCTGGAGCACGCTATCGAAGTCAGTAAGGCCTCTATCACTACCGTGGCGATGCTGGAAATGACCCAGGAAGGTCGCGAAATGACCGACGAAGAGCTGCGCGCAAACCCGGCCGTTGAGCAAGAATGGGATATCCAGTGGGAAATTTTCCGCCTGCTGGCAGAGTGTGAAGAACGCGATATTGAACTGATAAAAGGGCTGCGCGCGGACTTACGTGAGGCCGGTGAGAGTAATATTGGTATAATTTTTAACCAATGAGATAAGAAAACTTGAGATAACGCCCGTTTTGTCGCTCCTCGACTCTTCCCTTTCGCCCCTTGTCTGGTCTACATTTGGGGGGCGAAAAAAAGTGGCTATCGGTGCGTGTATGCAGGAGAGTGCTTTTTTGGCATTTTCGTCGCACTCGATGCTTAGCAAGCGATAAACACATTGAAAGGATAACTTATGAACAAGACTCAACTGATTGATGTAATTGCGGACAAGGCTGATCTGTCTAAAGTGCAGGCTAAAGCTGCTCTGGAATCTACCCTGGCTGCTATTACTGAGTCTCTGAAAGAAGGCGATGCTGTACAACTGGTTGGTTTCGGTACCTTCAAAGTGAACCACCGCGCTGAGCGTACTGGCCGCAACCCGCAGACCGGTAAAGAAATCAAAATCGCCGCAGCGAACGTGCCGGCATTTGTTTCTGGTAAAGCACTGAAAGACGCAGTTAAGTAAGACGCGTGGCAGTGAACAGTTTTAGCGAAGGGGCGGCAACGCCCCTTTTGTCTTTCTGGCGCGGAACGCTCGCGCTGGCAGGCATGCTGCTGCTGTCAGCCTGTAGCCACGACACCGCTTTGCCGCCGTTTACCGCCAGCGGCTACGCGGACAACCAGGGCGCGGTCAGGATCTGGCGTAAAGATTCCGGCGGCGAAGTGCATCTGCTTTCTGCCTTCAGCCCGTGGCATAGCGGCAATACGTCGACGGCGGAGTATCGCTGGCAGGGAGATGACCTGTCGCTGATTGAGCTGAACGTCTACAGCAAGACCCCCGAACACGTGAAAGTGCGTTTTGACGACCATGGCGAGCTGAGCTTTATGCAGCGCGAAGTCAGCGGTCAAAAACAGCAGCTTTCCAGCGATCAAATCGCCCTCTACCGTTACCGTGCCGAACAAATCCGCCAGACCAGCGATGCGCTTCGTCTTGGACGCGTCGTGCTGCGCCAGGGGCGCTGGCATAACGACGGGACGGTGACGACCTGCGAAGGGCAAACGGTCAAGCCTGAGCTTGAATCCTGGGCGACCGAACACATTCAACGCCGTCAGCGTCATTCATCAATGGAAGTGAGTGTGGCGTGGCTTGAGGCGCCGGAAGGTTCTCAATTGCTATTGGTGGCGAACGAAGACTTCTGCACCTGGCAGCCGACAGAGAAGAGTTTTTGAGTTCTGTGGATTAAGCCGGATGGCGCTGACGCTTATCCGGCCTACGAACGATCCCCTCTCCCCGTGGGAGAGGGTTAGGGTGAGGGCGAGGAGGAATTACTCCCCCTGCTCGCGCGCAATCGCGCGATAGCCGATATCCTGACGGCTAAAGCTACCGTTCCAGTGAATATCCGCCATCAGCGCATAGGCGCGCTTCTGCGCTTCTGCCACGGTATGGCCCAGCGCGGTTGCACACAGCACGCGGCCACCGTTGGTCAGAACGCGATCGTCCTCAGCCAGCTTCGTACCGGCGTGGAACACCTTCGCACCTTCCCTCTCTTCCAGCGGCAGACCGTGGATTTCATCTCCGGTGCTGTAGTTGCCCGGATAACCACCCGCAGCAATCACCACGCCGAGAGACGCACGCTCGTCCCACTCGGAGGTTTTTTCGTCCAGCTTGCCATCGCAGGCTGCCAGGCACAGATCCACCAGATCGGATTTCATGCGCAGCATGATTGGCTGCGTTTCCGGATCGCCAAAGCGGCAGTTGAATTCGATGACCTTAGGGTTACCCTGCTTGTCGATCATCAGACCTGCGTAAAGGAAACCGGTGTAGGTATTCCCTTCTGCTGCCATTCCCTTCACGGTAGGCCAGATGATGCGATCCATGGTGCGCTGGTGGACGTCGTCAGTCACGACCGGAGCAGGGGAGTAAGCGCCCATCCCGCCGGTATTAGGACCCGTGTCGCCATTACCCACACGCTTGTGATCCTGGCTGGTGGCCATCGGCAGAACGTGCTCGCCGTCGACCATGACGATAAAGCTCGCCTCTTCACCGTCGAGGAACTCTTCAATCACGATGCGGTGGCCCGCATCGCCAAAGGCGTTACCTGCCAGCATGTCCTGAACCGCGGCTTCGGCTTCGTCGAGCGTCATCGCGACGATCACGCCTTTACCGGCGGCCAGACCGTCGGCCTTGATAACAATCGGCGCGCCCTTCTCACGTAAGTAGGCCAGAGCAGGCTCCACTTCAGTGAAATTCTGATATTCCGCCGTCGGGATGTTATGACGCGCGAGGAAATCTTTGGTGAAGGCTTTGGAGCCTTCCAGCTGCGCGGCGCCTTCCGTTGGGCCGAAGATTTTCAGGCCCGCTGCGCGGAACGCATCCACCACGCCAATCACCAGCGGCGCTTCCGGGCCGACGATGGTCAGGTCGATTTTCTCGCTCTGGGCAAAACTCAGCAGCGCCGGAATGTCGGTCACGCCGATAGCCACGTTCTGCAGCGCGGGTTCCAGTGCGGTACCGGCGTTGCCCGGTGCCACGAAGACCGTTTTCACCAGCGGAGACTGCGCCGCTTTCCACGCCAGCGCGTGTTCGCGTCCGCCGTTACCAATCACTAATACTTTCATTTTCAGCTCCGGGAATTAATGGCGGAAGTGGCGCATGTCGGTGAAGATCATCGCGATGCCGTGTTCGTCGGCAGCGGCAATCACTTCGTCGTCGCGGATTGAACCGCCAGGCTGGATCACGCAGGTAATGCCGACAGCGGCTGCGGCGTCGATACCATCACGGAACGGGAAGAAGGCGTCAGAGGCCATGGCGGAGCCTTTGACTTCCAGACCTTCGTCACCTGCTTTAATACCCGCGATTTTCGCAGAGTAAACGCGGCTCATCTGGCCTGCGCCTATCCCGATGGTCATGTTCTCCTTGGCGTAGACGATGGCGTTGGATTTCACGAACTTCGCCACTTTCCAGCAGAACAGCGCGTCACGCAGTTCCTGTTCGGTCGGCTGACGTTTGGTCACCACGCGCAGGTCGGCTTCTGTCACCATACCCAGATCGCGATCCTGAACCAGCAGACCGCCGTTTACGCGTTTGAAGTCCAGGCCCGGCACGCGTTCTGCCCACTGGCCGCAAACCAGCACGCGCACGTTCTGTTTTGCCGCGGTGATTTTCAGCGCTTCTTCGGAGGCCGATGGCGCGATGATCACTTCAACGAACTGGCGGGAGATGATGGCCTGAGCCGTTTCCGCATCCAGCTCGCGGTTGAAGGCGATAATGCCGCCGAACGCGGAGGTCGGGTCGGTTTTGTAGGCGCGATCGTAGGCATCAAGGATTGAGGTGCTCACGGCAACGCCACATGGGTTGGCGTGCTTGACGATAACGCAGGCCGGCTCGCTGAACTCTTTCACGCATTCCAGCGCCGCGTCGGTGTCGGCAATGTTGTTATAGGAGAGGGCTTTGCCCTGCACCTGCTGGGCGGTCGCAACAGAGGCTTCTTTTACCTCTTCTTCTATATAGAAGGCCGCCTGCTGGTGGCTGTTCTCACCGTAACGCATATCCTGCTTCTTAATGAAGTTCAGGTTCAGGGTGCGCGGGAAGCGGCCGGACGGATCTTTGCTTTCACCGTGGTAAGCCGGTACCAGGCTACCGAAGTAGTTGGCGATCATGCTGTCGTACGCCGCGGTGTGTTCGAAGGCTTTGATGGCGAGATCGAAACGCGTTTCCAGGGTCAGCGACCCTTCGTTGGCGTCCATCTCATTAATAATGGTGGTGTAATCGCTGCTCTTTACCACGATGGCGACATCTTTATGGTTCTTGGCCGCAGAGCGCACCATGGTCGGGCCGCCGATATCAATGTTCTCTACAGCATCTTCCAGAGAGCAGCCTTCACGGGCAACGGTCTGGGCAAACGGGTAGAGGTTAACGACAACCATGTCGATCGGCGCGATGTCGTGCTGTTCCATAATGGCGTCGTCCTGGCCGCGACGGCCAAGAATACCGCCGTGGACTTTCGGATGCAGGGTTTTGACGCGTCCATCCATCATTTCCGGGAAACCGGTGTAATCGGACACTTCGGTTACCGGCAGACCTTTATCTGCTAACAGGCGAGCGGTTCCACCTGTGGAAAGCAGCTCCACACCGCGTGCAGAAAGTGCCTGAGCGAATTCGACGATACCGGCTTTATCAGAAACACTGAGCAGAGCGCGGCGGACTGGACGACGTTGTTGCATGGTAAATCCCCTGGATTTCACGATTACAGAGAGCGTTAGATGAATTTTCCTGTGAAAAACTCATCTAACACACCTGACGAGGCATCCTTGTTAAGCGCGAGCATTTTAACGAAAACGTTTGCGCAACGCTCGCACATTTTTACTTTTTCGTATCATTGTGGATAAGTCTGTGTGTAAAAAGGTATAAGGCGGGGTTTTGCTGTGGAATGCAGCAGTCAGTCATTTTTCTGTCATTTAGCGGTTGCGGCCTGCGGAGAACTCCCTATAATGCGCCTCCATCGACACGGCGGATGTGAATCACTTCACACAACAAGCGGTTCGGTTGAAGAGAA
>NZ_JAJCXF010000012.1:0-1229 GCF_020567405.1 Enterobacter sp. TCD1-1
TGAATCGCCACGGGTTTAACAGACACCTCAGAGTCATTTAAGATGACTTAAAGAGAGGTCCCCATGAGCGGTAAGCGTTATCCTGAAGAGTTTAAAATTGAAGCAGTCAAACAGGTTGTTGATCGTGGTCATTCTGTTTCCAGTGTTGCAACACGTCTCGATATCACCACTCACAGTCTTTACGCCTGGATAAAGAAGTACGGTCCGGATTCTTCCACTCATAATGAACAGTCAGATGCTCAGGCCGAGATCCGCCGTCTTCAGAAAGAGTTGAAGCGGGTTACGGACGAACGGGACATATTAAAAAAAGCCGCGGCGTACTTCGCAAAGCTGTCCGACTGAGGTACGCCTTTATCCGCGACAACAGCCTTTGCTGGCCTGTTCGTTTGCTCTGTAGGGTTCTGGATGTTCATCCGAGTGGATTTTATTTCTGGCTTAAGCAGCCATATTCACAGCGTCACCAGACAGACCAGATGCTGACCGGGCAGATCAAACAGTTCTGGCTTGAGTCTGGCTGCGTCTATGGTTATCGCAAGATCCATCTCGATCTGCGTGATACCGGACAGCAGTGCGGAGTGAACCGGGTCTTGCGGCTGATGAAGCGTGCCGGAATAAAAGCTCAGGTTGGGTACTGCAGCCCACGTGCACGTAAAGGAGAAGCCAGCATCGTGACACCCAACAGGCTCCAGCGGCAGTTCAATCCGGACTCACCGGATGAGCGTTGGGTGACGGACATAACCTACATCCGAACCCACGAAGGCTGGCTGTATCTGGCCGTGGTGGTTGACCTGTTCTCCCGAAAAGTTATCGGCTGGTCAATGCAACCCCGCATGACAAAAGAGATTGTCCTGAACGCATTACTTATGGCGGTGTGGAGGCGTAATCCTCAAAAGCAGGTACTGGTTCACTCTGATCAGGGCAGTCAGTACACGAGCCATGAGTGGCAGTCGTTCCTGAAATCACACGGTCTGGAAGGCAGCATGAGTCGTCGCGGTAACTGCCATGACAACGCGGTTGCGGAAAGCTTTTTCCAGCTACTGAAACGCGAACGGATTAAGAAAAGGATCTACGGAACGAGAGACGAAGCCAGAAGCGATATTTTTGATTATATCGAAATGTTTTATAACAGTAAGCGTCGGCATGGTTCGAGCGAGCAGATGCCACCGGCTGAATATGAAAACCTATATTATCAACGGCTCAGAAGTGTCTAGATTATCCGTAGCGATTCA
>NZ_JAJCXF010000013.1:0-997 GCF_020567405.1 Enterobacter sp. TCD1-1
CGTCGTGCACCCGCCACGCGCGGCAGCCGTAGCTCTGCGCATTTTGCGCGAAGTCGACCTTCACCAGCGGACCTCATAAAGTGCGTCGTAGTCCGGATTGGAGTCTGCAACTCGACTCCATGAAGTCGGAATCGCTAGTAATCGTAGATCAGAATGCTACGGTGAATACGTTCCCGGGCCTTGTACACACCGCCCGTCACACCATGGGAGTGGGTTGCAAAAGAAGTAGGTAGCTTAACCTTCGGGAGGGCGCTTACCACTTTGTGATTCATGACTGGGGTGAAGTCGTAACAAGGTAACCGTAGGGGAACCTGCGGTTGGATCACCTCCTTACCTTAAAGAACCTGCCTTTGCAGTGCTCACACAGATTGTCTGATGAAAAAACAGCAGTAAAAATCTCTGCAGGCTTGTAGCTCAGGTGGTTAGAGCGCACCCCTGATAAGGGTGAGGTCGGTGGTTCAAGTCCACTCAGGCCTACCAAACTCCTTTTAAAGGATGAGCGGTACAGAGATTGCAAAACGATGGGGCTATAGCTCAGCTGGGAGAGCGCCTGCTTTGCACGCAGGAGGTCTGCGGTTCGATCCCGCATAGCTCCACCATCTTTTACTGCGAACCCAAGAAAACTTCAGAGTGAACCTGAAAAGGTGCACTGCGAAGTTTTGCTCTTTAAAAATCTGGATCAAGCTGAAAATTGAAACGACACATCTTTAAGGTGTGTTCGAGTCTCTCAAATTTTCGCAATCAGAAGTGAAACATCTTCGGGTTGTGAGGTTAAGCGACTAAGCGTACACGGTGGATGCCCTGGCAGTCAGAGGCGATGAAGGACGTGCTAATCTGCGAAAAGCGCCGGCGAGGTGATATGAACCTTTGACCCGGCGATGTCCGAATGGGGAAACCCAGTGCAATTCGTTGCACTATCGTTAACTGAATACATAGGTTAACGAGGCGAACCGGGGGAACTGAAACATCTAAGTACCCCGAGGAAAAGAAATCAACC
>NZ_JAJCXF010000014.1:0-689 GCF_020567405.1 Enterobacter sp. TCD1-1
CTGATCCACCCAATCGCGATGGACGACGGTCTGCGTTTCGCAATCCGTGAAGGCGGCCGTACCGTTGGCGCGGGCGTTGTTGCTAAAGTTCTGGGCTAATTAATTATCCCCGAATAAAAAAAGGACGCTTCGGCGTCCTTTTTTGTTTTCTGCCGCTCAGGCGTTGTCACAAAATTTCGCATTTTTTGCCTGCTCCCGCCCCGCATTCTGGCGTTTGTGCTATTGTAATCATAACCATTCTCACTTACACTTTGCGCATAATTTGAACGGGAGTTTCTATGTACGTTTGTTTATGTAATGGTGTAAGCGACAAAAAAATACGTCAGGCCGTTCGCCAGTTTCAGCCCCAGTCATTCCAGCAGCTTCGCAAATTTGTTCCGGTGGGAAATCAATGCGGTAAATGTGTACGTGCTGCGCGAGAGATCATGCAGGACGAACTGATGCAGATCCCGGAATACAAAGAGATCGCGTAAGCGCCCATCTTTTTTTTGACATCCCTGTAGCCCGATCTACGCTTCAATGAGTGGAAGCGGAGGGACTATATAATGAAAGGTGATGTTAAAATCATAAGTTATCTCAATAAATTATTGGGAAATGAGCTTGTCGCAATCAACCAGTATTTTCTTCACGCGAGAATGTTCAAAAACTGGGGACTCAAACGTTTAAACGACGTTGAGTACCATGAATCT
>NZ_JAJCXF010000015.1:0-549 GCF_020567405.1 Enterobacter sp. TCD1-1
GTATTTTTGAAGGTATGCGGCAGCAGTGTAGGCGTTTGGCTGGAAGGGAATAACGCATAAGAGGAAATTCAGGAGCATTTAAATTGAAGTGCACTACGGATAGCTCATTGTGCTTACAGGGATATCGCTTGATATGGTATTTGATTGTTTCTTTTCTGGAGCCTAAAGGAGAAAAAAGGAATGGCTTTTGAATGGAAAGAAATTATCACACCTGTTGTGACGCTGACTGCCGTTTGGCTGGGGGCAAGATTCACACAGCGTAACGAATTGCGAAAAAAAATGCTGGAAATTCAGTCTGAAAAACTAGAACAGCTCTTTACAGAATGCTCCAATGTTTTGAATGATATTAATCGTGTGTCGTTGACGGTGTTACATACCCTTGATTATTTTATACCTACTGCGGAATCGGAAAGGAGTGTTCCTGACCAGGCAATTCAGGAAGCTCTAAGAGGATATAGGGAGAAAGGCGTTGTGAATCGCTACGGATAATCTAGACACTTCTGAGCCGTTGATAATATAGGTTTTCATATTCAGCCGGTGGCATCTGCT
>NZ_JAJCXF010000016.1:0-533 GCF_020567405.1 Enterobacter sp. TCD1-1
CGTTGCGAGGTGGCGTATATTACGCTTTCCTCTTTCAGAGTCAACCCGTTATTTCAGGATTTTTTCTCTTCAACCGACCGCGTTGTCTGTGAAGTGTTTCACATCCGCCGTGTCGATGGAGGCGCATTATAGGGATCCCAATTTTTAGCACAAGTATTTTTTAGATCTTTTTTTCCGACTGCTGATTTTCCGCGCTTTTCGCTGAAATCCCGCCCGATCTGCTTAAATATTGACGTATTTTGCCTTGCCTCGATCCATTAATACGATCAAAGTCTTCTGTATAGCGCTCATTCTTAGAGGTAGATATGTCTGCAGTATTGCGTCCTTATAAAGATCTGTTCCCCCAAAAAGGCGATCGCGTGATGATCGATGCCAGCAGCGTGGTCGTTGGTGATGTGCGAATGGCCGAGGATGTCAGCATCTGGCCGCTCGTCGCCATCAGGGGAGATGTTAACTATGTGTCGATTGGTGCACGTACCAACATTCAGGACGGTAGCGTTCTGCATGTCACGCACAAATCCTCCTATAACCCC
>NZ_JAJCXF010000017.1:0-521 GCF_020567405.1 Enterobacter sp. TCD1-1
CGCTTACCGCTCATGGGGACCTCTCTTTAAGTCATCTTAAATGACTCTGAGGTGTCTGTTAAACCCGTGGCGATTCACTTACATTTATAAGCTTGTTATAGGACGTTTTTGTGATTTTAAATTTCAACTGCACAGGGTTAATAATTTGTAAGTTAAGTGTTGACATTATTAAGGAATGCTATCTTCCAGTTCTTTTACTAATTTTTTTGCGGATTTTAAGAATTTTTCATCAATGGATTTATATTTTTCATTGAATTTTATAATGGAAACTAAATATGATCTATAACCTTTTATTTTATTTTGCAATTGATCTGTTGCATATCTATTGTAAAAAGCATAGTTATTGGTGTACTTTGGCTTAAAACTTTTTCTATTTAAATTGAAAACATTCTCCATAATATATATAGGTGATTTTCCTTGTCTGAGTAATGCTGTCATTTTTTTTATTATTTTTGTTTTTTTATTCGATACCCGTATGGTTCCAATAGGAGCATCTTTATAGAAAAACATATTAAATAGTT